>NZ_BAABMI010000008.1:0-100655 GCF_054785195.1 Secundilactobacillus muriivasis
AAAGGCAAAATCCCAGGCCCGGGGATTTCCGATTTGCTAATTTCGTGTGCGGTTGGCGACGTGCATTCCGGCTACTTTGTTTCGGCGCCGCTTGGACTGTATTTTTTAGGATACTGATTTATTCAAGAGGTGGCTACTATGTGCCTTCTAGCAGCTGCACCGAAATGTGCTACACGAAACTGAGAGCTACATGTAAGGTGAATCCGGTAAAACCGCCAAACCCGGGCGCTTTTACCGGATTCACCTTACACTACGCTCTCAAACCGTTTCGTTTCGCACTCTAATAGTGCTTGACCTCCCGCCCATTTACCCGTACCATTTTCATGAACCCTATTTCGCAACTATGGAGGCATTATATTTGTCAACTCAAGATCTGGGACACCTCATTCAAGTACTTAACCGGCACATTTTTCGCTACTTTGTCAAAGTTGGCGATCAGCTTGGAATCAGCAGTATGGAAGTCGTTTTCCTCAACTTCTTTTTTGAAAATGCCACACAGCCCATCTACCAAACCGACCTAGAACGCACCTTCAATATCCGTAGTTCCACGGCAACTACCAACGTTAAACTCATGGTCAAAAAGGGTCTGATCAAACAAATCGAAGACACTGATGATAAGCGTCGCAAGGTGCTACAACCAACTGATAAAGCCCTAAAACTCAAAGAACCACTGACCGCTGCCCAACGCCAATTGGAGCGTGAATTAACGCAAGACCTCTCCCCAGTTCAACGGGAAGATTTCCAACAGTTTTTAATGGCAGCCATTCAAAATTTAACCCTTTAATTTCAAAAAAGTGCTATTCTGACCGGATCAGATCCTCGTCAGAATAGCACTTTTTTAGTCAATCAAGCTGTCTGTAATAGGCCCAACACCAACTGTAATTGAGGCCGCAGCGCCGCTTTAATTGCCGGGGTCATTTCCCGGTTGTTACGAATCAATAACTCATCATAAATCACCTTTTGGTAAATCGAGGTGATCACCCGCGCTAATGGCCGGTACTGGGTTGCGTCAACCGGTAGAATGGTCGAAATCGTCTTAAACTGCGCGCTGATCATCGATACGAGGCTCTCTAGAACCTGCATCAACCAATCCGCCTGCTTATCAGACAGCAACATCCGCTCCCGGATCGTAATCATAAACGACTGGTAACTAGCTTCATCTTGAAAGACCTGCCATACTCGCTCAAAAACGGTCATTAGTCGATCTTCTAAGTCGCTAATCGTTTGACACCCTTCAAATGAAATCTGAACCTGATTCATCCGACTCATAATGCCGCGATAAACGATCGTATCTAAAATCTCATGTTTGCCATGGGGGAAGTAATAGTACAGCAACCCTTCAGCCGTACCCGCTTCTTTGTTGATTTTTCGGGTCGTTGTTGCTTCAAAGCCTTGCGTTGCAAATAGTTCTCGCGCAACCTTGATCATCTTTTCTTTTTGATGATCGCCCCTAGTTTCGTTCTTCGTCATTGACCTCACAACCTCACGTTTTCGGTTAACCTAAGTTTAATTCAAATTACGTTAATAATAAAGTCTAAATAGTCAAACTTTTGTTCAAGCTATTAAAAAAGGGCCGGTAACCGAAAATTGCTTTCCGGTGTCCACCCTTTTCATTTAACCTAACGTCAGAACGCTTGACTTACTGTCTGAACGATCAGGTAAACGTTCAACCCAACCAGAACGATTGCAGCGATCCACGCACAGTATTTGACCCAAGCCCGGTTCGCAAATTCACCCATGATCTTCTTGTTACTCGTGAAGAGTACTAGAGGAATGATGGCAAATGGTAATGCCACACTCAGGAAGACTTGTGAGAACGTCAGTAAGTTTTCAATCTTAGCTTCATTGCCGTGGTAGTAAACCGCGAAGGCCAACACAGGTGCCACTGAAAGAATCCGAGTGACTAACCGTTGGGCCCACAATGGAATCCGTAAGCGAATGAACCCTTCCATGACAATTTGACCAGCCAACGTCCCGGTAATCGTGGAACTTTGACCTGAAGCTAACAGTGCAACGGCAAACAGCATACTCAACATTGGACTAGCAATTGCACCAACGACTTGGCTATCGCTCAAGGCGTTAAATAAATCAACGAAACGGCCCAATGAGCTATCAGTACCAAAGAACAAGGCTGCCCCTAAAATCAGTAACAAACTGTTCACGATGAACGCCAAGAACAATTGGATGTTCGAGTCGATCGTTGAGAACTTGATGGCTTTCTTAATCTCTGCTCGGTCTGAACGATCCAGTTGCCGCGTTTGTGAAATTGATGACCCTAAGTATAAATCATGAGGCATCACAGTTGCCCCAACGATCCCTAAGGTCAGGTAAAGCATCGAGTGGTTTGTCATAATGGCGCTCGTTGGGACGTAACCATTAATGATCCCAGCAATACTTGGGTGAGAAAGTGCAACTTCATAAGCGAAGACCAGCACGATTACAATAACCAAGGTTGCCACGATGGCTTCAATTTTTCGGAACCCTAACTTCATCAACAGCAACAAAATCAACACATCAGCGGACGTAATGAGAATACCGACAATCAGTGGCATTCCAAATAATAGCTTTAACGCAATAGCGGATCCAATAATTTCAGCAACGTCGGTGGCCATGATTGCCAATTCGGAGACGACCCACAGGAAGATCCCCATGCCTTTCGTCGTCCGCTCCCGTGTTAACTGAGCCAGATCCTTCCCCGTCACGATCCCTAACTTAGCGGACATGGCTTGCAGTAGCATCGCAATCAAACTTGAGATCAAAACCACTGCCAGTAACTTGTACTTAAACTGGGCACCACCAGCGATAGACGTAATCCAGTTACCTGGATCCATATACCCAACCGCGATCAGGACACCCGGACCAGTGTAGGCCATTAACGTCTTCCAAAATCCGGCGTTCTTAGGGACCCGCACACTCCCGTTAACTTCATCCAAACTCTTACCGTCACCGCCAACACCTTGGACAAACTTAGCGTGCTTTTCAACATCAGCTTCTTTCATCAATAAGAACCTCTTTTCTATTGGCTTAGAAATTCGGTTGGTCCACGAAAGCTCAAAATTGATATAAGGTTAAGCAACTAACCGTTTAACGTCATATCAATTTTTCTTTCATTGATCCAAACATTCAAAGCAATTTAATTTAGTTTTCAACCGGTAAGTTGAGCACCCGCTCAACTCGCCACAACATACTATACCACCCCCTTTTAAAAATACAAGCTTTTTATGGTGGTGTAAGCGCTATAAGTTGGATTATGTTGATTTGATTATTCGGATAGCCTAAACTCTCATGTGATTCCCATTCTTTTGTAGACTTGGCATGCAAAATCAGATTGGTCGTTTTACGTTGTAAAAAAATAGACTATACTGCTCATAGTAACGTAACTGATTGATGCTATCACTCACGAAAGAAGCTGATTCCAATCAAACCTCAAATTCTCGTTGTTGAAGATGAAAAGGGCCTTCAACGACTACTGACCACCGAACTTTCCTTCGAAGGCTACGACGTTCTCGTCGCCGGCGATGGCGAAGCGGCTTTAACAACCTTCAACGCCAATCAAACAACCCTTAACCTCATCTTATTAGACTGGATGATCCCCAAAATTGACGGTTTAGGGGTCCTTCGCAGGATTCGTCGCGTAAATGCCAAGTTACCGATCATCTTTCTCACCGCTCGTGACTTTAGTGGCGATAAAGTGGCTGGTCTCGATAGTGGCGCTGATGATTACATTACTAAACCCTTTGATATGGAAGAATTACTCGCTCGAATTCGGGTTATTTTTCGCCATGAAGCCCAACAGACAACGATTGATCCAACATATCAATTAGGCCATTTAGTGCTTAATACGAAGGCGCACCTCGTGACCTACCAAGATCAACAAATCGCGCTTACTCAGCGCGAGTATGCCCTGATGCTGTGCTTGATCCAACATCCAAATGAAACCCTCGACCGCGATGAAATTCTCGACATCGTTTGGGGCACCGATTTCGTTGGCCAAGCGAATATCGTTGACGTCTACGTCCGTCAGCTCCGGCACAAGTTTCAGGCCCTTCAATTTGCTGACTTTCAAATTGAAACGGTCCGCGGTGTCGGTTACTCCCTAACGGAGGTTACCCATGGCTAACGATCACCCCGCACTCACTAACCGCTCACTTATTCGGCGGACATACATTCGAACGATTTTGATTACGGCCGTTTTAAGCCTGTTCATCACGCTAAGTGTCATTGCTGTTCTCTTGATTCAAAGTGGTACTAACACCGCCACCAAGATGATCGAGTCGTTACAAGATACCTTCGTTCACCCAACGCCTAACACCGATGCCTGGCAAGCAACGAGTCAACAAGGGCCATCGACCACTTACGTCAAAATTCGGTATCGAAACGGAAACACTAATCGGCAACACACCTTTTATTCCAAAAAGGCAGCCGCCTTTACCACCCAATCATCACACCGACTCACGGCTGGCATCACCTCTGTCAACGGTAGCGGTTGGTATTTTTATAAACGCCACCGCACTACCCGGGCCACTTATCAAGTCTGGATCAAAGCAGATTATGCGTTGCAACAGCTCTACACCGTTATCATCGCAGTCCTGTTAGTCGTCGTTTTAAGTGCCAGCATTGGGACCTTTTTAATTGATTTGGCAGCCAAAAGAATCACGCAGCCGTTAGCGTCATTAACCAAAACCGCCAACCAACGGGTACAAGCTACGGACATCAGTGCTGCCCCGCTCCCAGTTCCTGCTGAACCCCTTGAAGCTCACCAACTTGCTGGTAGTTTTAACCAACTCCTCCGCGCCCTTAACGACCAAATGACGCGAGAAAAACGCTTTGTGGCGGACGCTTCTCATGAACTTCGAACCCCACTTGCAGTCATTCGCGGGTATATCAGCTTACTTCAGCGCCGTGGCAAACAACACCCAGAAGTGTTCGATGAGGCCCTCTCTTTTCTGGATAGTGAATCCCTACGTTTGCAAGAACTTGTCGCCTCTCTACTGACGATCACCCGCAACGAACAGGCCATTTTGTCCCTAAAACCAGTCAATTTGAGCAAGCTTCTAACAACCGTTGTGACCAGTTATCAGTCACAAAGCCCACAACCGATTACGACTCAACTAACGCCCGACCTCTGGATCAACGCTAACTCGGATAGTCTCAAACAAGTTACCTTAGCCTTACTCGATAACGCCCGTAAATACGCTGCCAACGCCACCGTCACCGTTAAAGCCCAGCAAATCGATCAACACATCGTGATGACCGTTGCTAACACGGGACCCAGCATTCCCGATGACGCTAAGCCCCATCTCTTCGACCGGTTTTACCGGGTTGATGAATCACGTTCCAGTGATATTCCAGGCTCCGGGCTTGGTCTCGCCATTGTGAAGCAATTAGTCGACCAACACCACGCCCAAATCTCAGTAACGGATAACGTTCCAACCGGAGCGGTATTTAGCATCACCTTCAATCAACTCGATCCCCAATTCAAAAATGAAGAACCTTCATCAAACCTTCACTGACTCTAGATAGCGACTAAGGGCGTAACTGCTTATGATTAATGTAATCAATCAGTTACGTCCTTATTTGTCTCAACTGGAGGGAGATTATTATGACAGAAGAACTTACATCAACTCATCCCGTGCTCAACAAGGTGCCCGGAATCACCCTATTATTCTGGCTCACCAAGTTAATCAGTACCGGCCTCGGTGAATCCGTTTCAGATTTCTCAAGTCAAATTTTTGGTCAACAAAACGGCAACCTAGGTGAACTGTTTACCGTTGCTTGGTCACTCGGTTTATTTGCTATTTTCCTCACCTTACAATTTCGGTCTGACCGCTACCGACCAGTCTATTACTGGGCTTCGGTTGCGCTACTCGCGGTTTTCGGAACTTTTTCTGCCGATACCTTTAAAACCATCACTGGACTTCACTACATGGAAACGACTTTGATTTTCGGTGTGCTGATGGTAATCAGTTTTGCGGCCTGGTACCTGACCACCCACGACCTTTCAATTCACCACATCACCACCGCTAAAAAAGAAGGGTTCTACTGGTTAACCGTTGCCTTTTCTTTCATGTTAGGAACCGCCGCTGGTGACTGGTTTGCGACTGCTCGCGTCGGTGGTTATAACGTCGACCCAACTGGCTTGGGCTTAGGCTTTCTTAACACTGGTTTAATTTTAGGTGCCGTCTTCGTTGCCCTAATTGCTTACAGAGTAGTCATGAAGCCCCAACAAAATTCCGTTGCTGAAATCACGACTTTTTGGTTAGCTTACATCTTAACTCGGCCAGTCGGTGCCAGCTTTGCTGACTACTTCGGTTATAACTTCCACAACGGGTTTCTCGGCAATCAGGGGATGTCCGTTATCTGGATCGTTTTATTCGCCATCTGCTTAGGTGTCACTATCGTTAGGCATTCACAAACGGTGAAATTAAGTGCCCATGTGAACTAAAAATTAACCTCCAAAATAGTCCGCTGTGCAATTTTGCAGCGGGCTATTTTGCTGTCGTAAGTGTGCGGAGCGAGACGGGTTGAGAGCGTAATGTAAGGGGCTTCGGTGAAAGCGCCCGGGCCTGGCGGTTTTATCGAAGCCCCTTACATGCAGCTCTCAGTCTCGCGCAGCACCATTCGGCGCGGTGGCCAGAAAGCGCGTGGTTGACAAGTTCTTACAACTTCAGGAACCCTAGAAATAACAGTCCAAGTGGCACCGAATTTTGTAGCCTGAGAGCGCCGGTTTTCATGCGGCTTTGGCGAGCGAAGCGACGACAAACAGCCGACACTCAAATCGCACCCAACACTATCGCTGGACACAAGCGTAAAAAAAGCCAGCCCCCAAAATCGAAAGCTGACCGTCAACCTATTTCAATAATCCATGCTGTTTCAAATACTCCCGCGCCACAACCGACGCTTTCCGATGCTTCACCGTCACTTGATAGTTCATCGCCTGCATATCACTCGTGGAGATTCGACCACTCAGTTTTTGAAGGCTCTTAACCGCCTCCGGATGGGCCTTGGCGAACTTAGTCGTCATCACTGGACCACCTTGATATGGCGGGAAGAATGACTTCGAATCCTGTAACACAACCAAGTGATATTCCTTAATTTGCGGATCGGTTGTATAGCCATCCGTCACGTCAACTCGACCGTTCGCCAGTGCTTCATAACGTAATGCCGGTTCCATCGTCCGCGCTGATTTCAAGTGAATGCCATACGCCTTTTGCAATCCCGGATAACCATCCGATTGTTGATAGAAGTCAGGGTCAAAGGCCCCACGCAGTTGTCCAGCGACTCGCGCAAGGTCAGCAACGGTTTTCAGATGATACCGCTTGGCCGTTGACGCCCGAACTGTCATTGCGTAACCATTTTGATACTGCATTGGTTTTAAGTATGTCATTTGATACTGCGAACTCAAAATATGCTTCGCATCCCGATAAGCCTTGGCTGGCTCATGGTTCACCGCTAACTTCGTTTTAGATAACGATTGAATCACAGTCCCGGTAAACTCCGGGTAAATGTCGACTTTGCCACTCTCAACCGCCTTAAAGAGGAAACTGGTTCCCCCAAAGTTTGGTTTCAAGGTCACTTTAGCCTTCGAATCATCCTGTTGGATCAAATCCTTATACATGTTGATCAAAATTTCGGGCTCGCCACCCATCTTACCGGCAATCGTAATGGTTTCAGTTGGCCGCGCCAATAGTTGGTGACCAATGCCACCGCCGATACCTAAAATTACAACCGCTGCCACACCGATACCTAGTTGTTTGAGTGGTACCTTCGATAGGAGTTTAATTAATAGGTTCGCTAATAACGCCAGGATGGCCGATAAAATCGCCCCAACCAGCAGCGCATTATTATTATTCGTTTGAATTCCTAATAGGATGTAGGTCCCTAAACCACCGCCACCGATCAAAGCGGCTAACGTGGCAGTCCCAATGACCAGCACGGTTGCGATTCGAATCCCCGAGAGGATCATCGGCATCGCCAGCGGCAATTGGACCCGGAAGAGTTTAAAGCGCCGCGTCACGCCTAGCGCATCCGCTGCTTCGAGTAACACGGGGTCAATGTTGGTAAGTCCCGCATAGGTATTTTGAAAGACCGGCATCATCGCGTATAACACCAAAGCAATAATAGCTGGAACGGTGCCGATACCAACAAACGGGATTAGGATCCCTAAAATCGCTAAACTAGGAATCGTCTGAATCACACCCGTGACCTGCAGAAAGAAACCACCGATGCGCCGGTGATTGATCAACGCAATCGCCAACGGAATCGTAATGACGATCGTGATCAGCATCGCAATCGCCGAAATAAAAATGTGTTGCCCCAACGCCTGAACCAAATCAGACCCGTTTTTGGCAACGTAGGTCATTAACGCGTTAATCACGATCACCCCCGGTCCCTAACGACGCCATATAACGCAATAAATCCTGATTTGTAAGCAACTGCCCGTTCACTAAAATGGTCTGCGTTGGCCGTTCTTGCAGTAATGCCGCCCAAGCGTAAATCGTCTGATCAGGTTGTAGCGTCACGGGTTGATCAGTTGCGCTCGGTGCACAACCAAAGCCCTTCGCCACCACTTGTCCAAGCAGTCGATTACCAGCTTGTTCATCCGCAAAGAAGGTCTTCACAAACGGCGTTGCCGGACTACTCAACAGCTGAGCCGGTGTTCCCACCTGTTGCAGTTCACCGTGATACACCACGGCAACCCGATCCGCCAACCGGACCGCTTCGTGCATGTCGTGAGTCACAAAAACGATCGTCGTATCAATGTTGTGGTGCAAGTCAATGACGATTTGCTGAAGCTGCCGCCGCGACACGGGATCCAGGGCACTAAACGGTTCATCCATGAGCACCAGTTTGGGACGAGCAGCTAGCGCCCGCACGATGCCCACCCGTTGCGCTTCTCCACCGGATAATTCACTTGGCATTCGGTTTAAAAACAGGTCTGGTGCTAACCCCACCTGTTCCAGTAGCTCACTGATGCGTTGTTGCTTCTTCTCGGTCGGCCAGCCCAGATTATCTAATTGCACACTCGCATTTTGCGCAACGGTCATGTTGGGAAATAACGCCCCCGTTTGGAGCACGTACCCAATTCGCCGGCGCAGCTGCTGTAGATCAACTTGAGCAACATCTTCACCGTCAATTTTAACGGTGCCCGTTGTTGGCACGACTAACCGGTTAATGGTCTTCAACAGGGTCGTCTTGCCACTCCCAGATGGACCCACGAGTACGAATAATTCGCCATCGTTAATGGTTAACGACAGGTCCTTGAGGGCGTACTGGTCCTCGTATTGCTTGCTGATAGTTGTCAGCTCGATCATTGACTTCACCTCGCCTTATCTAGCTTCTAAATATACGGAAATCCTAGGGGGACTGCAAGAATTTGCCCTTAGCTTTTCGTTATTTAAAGTTGTGGGTTTTGCTAATTTTAGTTGTAACTGTTGAAGTTACTTCTCAACCATGGTATGCTTTCCCTATTCAGAAGTCAAGTCAACTTAAAGGAGGTTCCGCTTTGAACATCTCAACTCGTTACAGTGACGCCATTCACATCTTGGCCTATCTGGTGATCTACGCCGGAACGGACCTATCCAGTGATACGATCGCTAATAGCGTTGAAACCTCGCCAATCGTTGTGCGACGGTTAATGGGCAAGCTACGGGCAGCCCACTTGATTCAAACCCAACGCGGCATTGCTGATCCAAAACTAGCGCGAACACCCGATAAGATTACCCTTCTTGACGTGTTACACGCCGTTGAACCAGACCAACCCGTATTTGCGGTAGATCCGAAAACCAACCCCCTCTGCATCGTTGGTGGTAACATTCAAACCGTTTTGACCGATGTGTATGCGAAGGCCACCGCCGCCGCTCAACACGAACTTGCGACAACGACTTTGCAAATGGTAATCGACCAAATTTTAACGGAACAGCAAAAAAAGGAGCAATCAAACCTATGACCATTTTAATTACCGGCGCAACCGGCCACCTCGGTGGTGCCATCGTCGCCGCCCTTCAACAACGCCAGCCCATCAGTAACCTCACGCTTGGCGTCCACAACCTCGCGCATGCGACAAAATACCAACAGGCCGGCTTTCAGCTACGCCAAATCGATTTTCACAATGAAACGACTTTACAGCAGGCGTTTCAAGACATCGACCTTTTAATCTACGTCCCAAGTAAGAGCCACGATAGTTTTAGCCGGGTCACCGAACTCGAACACGTCATTACTGCCGCTAAAGCCAGTCACGTCCCACATCTACTTGCGATGGGGTTCATGGCTGATCAAGCCAATAACCCGTTTGATCTAAGTGCCTTCTACGGTTATCTACCACGCCGATTAGCCAGTTCTGGCCTACATTACACCATTTTACGAAATGCGCTCTACGCCGATCCGTTGGTGCCTTACCTACCCGAGTTGATCGACCGCGGTCACGTGATTTATCCAGTCGGTGAGCAGGCCCTTTCCTTCATTAGTTTGGCAGATAGTGCTGAGGCCTTCGCAACGGTTGCGACAACCCCGGCGTTACTCGAAGACGGTCGGACTTACACTCTGACACAGTCACGGGCGTATACCATGCCAGCGCTAGCCAAAGTGCTTTCAACGGTTTCCGGCCACCCCATCAACTACGAACCAGTTACACTAGCCGAATTCGAGGCTCTTTACGATGCCAATCACGAGGGCCACATGTTAGCCTCCATGTACGCTGGTGGCGCAATGGGCTTACTTGATGAAGTCACTACCGACTACGAAACCATCACGGGGCATCCGGCCACCGATTTAACCACCTTCCTTCAACAGGAATGGTCTAACAAACATTAATGAGTGTTTCACTTTGACACACCTCTCCATCTACGATACCCTAAATGCTATGGATATCGGATATTAAGGAGAAACCACATGACTAACCAACTATTTTTTGACTTTGATGGCACTATTGCCAACTCGGAACAGGGGATCGTTAACGCGATCAAATACATGGTGGATCAACTCAATCTACCGCATTTAACCGACGCTGAATACCGGACGTTTATCGGCCCAACGTTAACATCGAGCCTCAACCGGTACTTTCCAGAACTTACCGAAGACCAAGTCGTTACCGGCGTAAAGGCCTACCAGGAATCTTACGGTGATACTGGGATGTTTGAAATGACGCTCTACCCCAACATCGAACGCATTTTAACGCAATTAAAAGATGCCGGTTACCGGTTGAACGTTGCCTCAACTAAAACCGAAACCGTTTTGACCGACGTTGTTGAACATTTTAAACTCGAGCACTACTTCGAAGGCCTCTACGGCGCAACCGTTGACGAGCGCGACCGCAGCAGCAAGAGCGCCATCCTCGCTTACGGCATGCAACAAAGCGGCGCCATGGCCGACCACACCATCATGATTGGCGACCGTTACACTGACATGGACGGCGGAACTGACAACCACGTCAAGACGCTGGGCGTCACGTACGGTTTCGGCGACGCTGCCGAACTTCGGGCAGCTGAAGCTACGGCAATCGTGACCGCACCGCTGGAGATTCCGGATGCGGTTGCTGAGTTGTTGAAGTAATTGATAATTAACTACTCCTGTTCATTGGAGTAGTTTTTTATTGTCGTTCGTGTTCAGCGTAAGCATTCTTCTGTTTAGCTTGTGAAGTGCGGTGATTTGCGTGAGCTGACGATTCCGGTAAGCGACTAGGTTCCTGCTGTGGGGCCGGTTTGAGCCAAAGGGCGGTCTCAAACCTCGAATCTAAGCCTCGCCAAAACCCGTGCGAGTCTTAGATTCGTCCCCGATAATTGGCGGTTGTTGGAAGTTCATCAACAACCGCCAATTATCGCGACACAGCATCCACCTAGCCGCTTACCTGCATCTCATAATGTGCAAGCAGACACTATTGTAGACCATCTAAAGTGCTTAACTGGACAACTTGCGGCGGTATCATAATAACCTAACGTTGATTCGACAAAGGTCTAAATTAATCAGCAGCCATCGTTCCTTAATCGAGATGGCTACTTCTGAATGTCAACGCAACGGCGTTAAGTCCACGCAAACGTGACGTACGACTGGCCAATCTAGTAATGCGCAATCGTTGATTCATTGCGGTTACCGGACATTGACTACTATCGTTTCTTGCAGTTGTTGAGTTATCATCGAACGTTGCGGTTATGCAGTTTCGTCAACTTCAGTTTGTTACAGTTAGCAGTTAAGCTTTCGACAGCGTACTATGCAGCGGGAGGCGGAGGCGCGCGAGGCTCAGCAGTGTCGGTATGACTTAAGCAGTCGTAGTCCGTGGGGTTCGGGCTGCGAGTGCTTTAGTCATACGCGGGTCCGGAGAGATCCGGCATGGCGGTCCTCAGCCATTCCTAGCTCGTAGGCCCGCCACTGCGTTCCAGCCTCGCATAGCGCCGGAGCCTCCCGCGGCATCTTCCCACTATAAAACCCAGAATCTCTGAACTTCACAAACTCAGCATGCTTACGCTGGACACAAACGACAGCGTCAAAAAGACCGAAGCTAATTCACAGCTTCGGTCTTTTTAGGTAGCACTTACTATTAATGTCCATCCTGCCAACGCCGCTTCATCGTCGGCAATAAGTTCGACAGTGTCACAGCACCGAGGATCAACACAACGCCGACCAGTTGGAGCCAGTCAACGGTTTCTCCCAACAAAATAAACGCAAATAAAATCGAGGCCGGCAACTCCAGCGATGACAAAATCGGGCCGACACCTAGCGCCAACTTAGGCATGTAAATCGAATAGGCGATCAACGGGAAAATCATCGAGAAGAAGGCCACTAAACTGCCCCACTTGATTGCAGCCAGTTGGTCAACGTGCCCGTTAAATAGCGTCACGCCCCAGACCAAAACAATCAGCAGCAGCGCGCCGATACTCATCAGCCGCGCTTTATCCAGCGGGTTAAACTGTCGGCCAATATTACCCGTGAATTGAATCGTTAACGCATACGACAACCCCGACATGAACCCGAGGCCAATGCCCAGCAACGATAGCGGTGCCGTAATCGGCAGCAAGCCCGCCGCCAACACCGTTCCAGCCAAGACAACCACTACGCTAATGAGTTGAAGTCGCGATGGCCACTGCCGTTTTACCAGCGCACCGATGACGATTGACAGCCAAACCGACTGCATAATCATCACCGCCGCCACTGCTACAGGGACCCGGTTTAAGGCCAGAATGTAGAAGGTATTTGTAAACCCCGAAGCCGTTCCGGCGGCGATGACCTGCCACTTTTCCTTAGCAGTCGTCGTGGGCACCGTCCCCGGTTGGAGTCGCCGGCGCCCCGCTTCCAAAACGTGCAGGGCCACGCAAGCCAATAAAAACGTCCATACTAATAGCGGGCCGTTGCCAACAGCTTCCCGGTGTGCCAGCTTAAAAATCGATGCTGGGATGCCGTAACTAACGGCACCGAGCCCAACAAAGAGTGCTGCGTATCGTTTCAATCCGTCATCTCCCTAATAGTCGACTACCGGTGAAAGGTCGCCCCAGATGCTAAGCGATCCAAGTAGTCCTGAGTAACTTGTCGTTCTTTAAAATACACCTGCTTATCGCGTTCATCAAACGGCCGTTGCACGTGGCAAGGATTCCCAAACGCTAAAACGTTCGCTGGAATCGACTTGGTAACTACCGAGCCAGCGCCAATCACGGTATTATCCCCAATCGTGACGCCGGGCGTAATCGTTACCCCAGCGCCGATCCAAACGTTATTTCCTATTTTAACCGGTGCAGCGTACTCTGCGCCAGTCTTTAATCGTAAGTCAGGATCTAACGCGTGACCGGCTGTATAAATCCCCACGTTGGGGGCAATCAACACATCATCACCGATAATAATTGGCGCCGCATCAAGTAACGTTAAATTATTGTTGGCAAAAAAATGGTCACCTAACTGAACGTTGAACCCATAATCGGTGTGGAATGGCAACTCAATAAACGCGCCGTCACCCGTTTTGCCGAGTAGCGCCTTCAAAATTCGAGTCCGTTCCGTTAGATTTCGGTAGTCTAATCGGTTATATTCCTGAAGTAGGTCCCGCGCTTTGAACCGCAATTCCAGTAATTCTGGGGTTTGATAGTATAACTCACCATCGATCATCCGTTGTAAGGCTGCTTTTTCAGTCATTAAAATCACTCCTAATCAAAATTAATCCGTATCAATATTATACACTAATATTGATACGGATTAATTATATTCAGTGAATTCAATTTTTGGTCGATGCACAGTTTTCGATGTGACTTAATCTACCATTAATTTGTGAACTCGTGCTTGCAACGCTGGCACAATGGCCGTTTCAAACCACGGGTGCTGTTTCAGCCAACCGTAATTGAGCGGCGATGGGTGCACCAATGGGAAGTAATCTGGTAGATAGTCTTGGTAGTGTTCAACCGTTGCGGTCAGTGTTTTTTGACGCGTCTTTTGTAGGTAGTATTTTTGCGCATACTGTCCAATCAATAAAGTTAACGCAACGTTGGGCATTAATACGCGGGTCTGTTCATGCCACTTTTCCGCAAATCCCGGTCGCGGTGGCAGATCACCATGTTTACCCTTACCTGGATAATAGTAGTCCAATGGCATCACACCGATTTTACCGGAATGGTAAAACTCGTCTCGACTCAATCCTAGCCAACTGCGTAACCGATCACCACTGGGATCGTCCCAAAACGTCATCGACGCCTGCGCCTTGCGACTGGGCGCCTGACTAACGATCAGCAACCGCGCATTCGGTTCAACGTGGTACAAAGGTTGAATCCCTTGTTCTGTATACATCTGATTCTGTGGATCTTGTTGAATCGCTTCAAATAACGTCTCGGCAACGGTCATACAGCTTTCCTCCAAAATTAACGCTCATTTCTAACTCGCTTTAGTGATAAAAATAACCCAAATCACTCGCAACGCTTGGATAAATCGGAATCCAGTTAAAGGCTTCCTCAGGCCGTTTGTGGTTCGTGATGACTTCAGTTAAATCGTTCACCAGTTCCTCAGCGTTCACAGCCAATACCACTGCACCAACCAATTGTCCCGTCACGCGATCCTGAATCGTCGTTACTTGAGCAGCATCATCCTTTAACCGGTGATACGTGTACCATTGACCCACTTTTTGTTGCCGCACAAGATACCCCTCTGGGGTTTCTTGCGCTTGCTGTAATGTGACCCCAACTTGAGCTAATTCGGGACCCGCAAATACCGTATGGGGTATTACTGGATAGCTAATTGGCGCCGTTGTCGTACCCTTTAACAGTTCGGCAACATACCGGCCTTCCAAACCAGAAACGGGTGTTAACTTGGGGTGGGCTTTAGCAATTGCATCACCGATTGCAAGCACACTGGGAACCGTGGTCCGTAAATGATCGTCCACAACGACCCCGCCGGCAGTAACGTCAATGCCCAATTGATCTAGCCCCAGATCATCTAGGTTAGCACGTCGGCCGGCCGCTGTAAACACGGCATCAAGCGTTAATGGCGCTGCCGTATCGGTCTCGACCGTGATTGTGCCATCCGCCGTTGCCTGCAAGCGCTGAACTTGCGTATTCATATGGAAATGAATGCCTTTTTCTGCCAACAAATCTCGTAATTTTTCCGTATACGATTGTGGGAATCCTCGAAGCAACCGATCGTTGTGTTGGAAAACGTGAACCTTCGCACCCGCTTCAACCGCAATGTTCGCCAGTTCGATTGCGACATAACCCGCACCAACAAACCCGATTCGTCGTGGTAACTGCGGCAACGCTAAAAAGTCGGTACTCGTTAAAAAGTGTTCCTTGCCAGGAATATCAGGAATGGTTGGGCGCGCGCCGGTTGCAATCACGATATGGTCGGCTGTGAATTGTTGCGCATCAACTTGAACCGTGTGGCCGTCAACTAACCGGGCCTGACCATGAACGTGATCGATACCAGCACTGGTTAAGCCACCCTCAGTGCCCTTAGGTACCTTAGCCGTGTAGCTTTCCTTAAACTTCATCAATGCCGCCCAATCGACTTGCGGTGTTCCAGTCAAACCACTCTGGTCATAACGCTGCGTTTGGCGCTTAGCTTCAACTACGCCGTACAACATCTTTTTAGGGTCGCAACCAAAGTTGGGGCAAGTCCCACCCCAAAGGTTTCCTTCAATCACTAAAATGTGCTGCGTTGCCACTAACCCATAAGCCGTTGCCAAGCCACCAGGTCCTGCACCAATAATAATTGTGTCATATGTTGTCGTCATACCGTGTCCTCCTTTTTTCAATACCTTAAGTTTATTCTAATCGTTTCATTTGAGGACGTCAGGTAAGTTGCTTGGAGAGAGCGGAGAAAAACTCGGTTAGGTCCCAGAATATAAGCCACTCACATTGTAGATTCCCGGTCCTGGAATCTGCAATGTGAGTGGCTTATATGGCCGGGGCCTGAGTTTTTCTCCGCGTTTAGGCTATGTACCAGTCTCGAAGTCCCGGTTCCGACACCTTGATCCACCAGTTAAGAACGCCATTCGATACTTACCAATATACTCACGTTACATTCACTCTCAAAAAATGTTACCCCGGCCCATCCGCCACAATTCCACCATCAATCACGATTGATCATTTCCTATTATATTACCGCGGACTACGTAACTAGTTATCTAGCAATCGTAAATTGGTCTTTACCAAACCTTTACACCAACGCTCCCAATATTTACACAACCTTTATCTTACCTTTACACGCGTTGGTTATGATTGGACTGTAAAAAAAATAACGAGGAGTATTTGATATGACCCCACTTAAGCGCACCCTTTTACTGACCGGTATGGTTGGCCTTTCCTTGGCCGCAGCTGGTTGCAGCACCAAGTCTAACGCCGACCAAGCTGGCAAGAGCAAGGAACTGACCGTTGTCTTTCTCCCTGGTGATTCAGCCAAGGAAGCCACTGCCGCCCGGACCGCTTTAGCGAGCGAGATCCACAAGGCCACTGGTAAGAAGGTCAACGTGAAGACCACCACCGACTACAACGTCGCGATCCAAGCCATCACTTCTGGTAAGGCCCAGGTCGCCTTGATGGGCCCTGACGGCTACATTCAAGCGCACAAGCAAAACAGTGCCGTTAAGCCGATCTTAACCTACTCTGGTAAGTCAGGGACCTTAAAGGACGCCCAGTACCACAGTTACGTGATGGTCCCTAAGGCCAAAGCAGCTCAGTATAAGGTGAATGGCAAATACAGCTTGAACAAGATCAAGGGCCAACGCATGTCCTTCGTCTCAAACACGTCAACTTCTGGTTTCGCCATTCCAGCCGGGGCCATCCAAACGGCCTTCAAGTTGAAGAACAAGGACGACCTCCAACAAAACAACAAGTTCTTCTCTAAAGTCCTCTTCGGCGGTTCTCACCAAGGATCAGCCGTTAACTTATTGAAGGGTGACGCCGACGTTGCCGCATTTGACGACATGGACTTAGTTCAATACGGGAAGTTTACGAACGACTCGACCAAGGCCGGTGCCGACTTTAAAGTGAACGCCGATGCCCCAGCACCATTTAACTCAGTTCGTGGCAAGGAAAGTATCGCCTTGGCCGCTTACCCAGTTCAAAACGAACCATTAGTTGTTAATAGCAAGGGCGTTAGCCAATCTGACGTTAACAAGATTGTCAAAGCCTTCACGTCTAAGCGTGTTGCGAACGATCCTAAGTTCTTCGCACCTGCTGATGCTAAAGTCCGTGGCCTCTTCACGAAGGATGGCAAGACACAATTCATCGGTATTTCTGACAAGTGGTACGCACCGACCCACAAAGTTCTGGGCGAATAAGCCCAATTCATAGGAGGAGCCTACATGTTAACAGTCAACCACCTCGCTAAAAGCTACGACGGCGAGAAAAAAAACCTAACTGACGTCTCGTTCCAAGTCGCTCCTGGCGAAGTTGCCGTTATCATTGGTCCCTCTGGCGCTGGTAAAACGACCATTCTTCGGAGTCTGAACCAATTGATCAAGGATGATGACGGCGAGATTCTGCTGGACGATGTTGATCTACGACAACTCAACCGAGCCGAACTACGGCGGGCACGTTGCCAAATCGGCATGATTTTTCAAAACTACAACTTGATTGAACCCTTAACCGCCCTCGAAAACGTCCTGCATGGTTGCCTAGGGACAAAGTCGAACTTGGCCGGTATGTTTTCCCTTTACCGTAATTCCGAGAAGTTAGAAGCCCTCCAACTGCTACAAAAGGTCGGTCTTGGCGACTTTGCCTACCAGCAGTGCCGTAGTTTGAGCGGTGGTCAAAAGCAACGGGTGGGCATCGCGCGGGCGCTGATGCAACACCCCAAATTGATTCTCTGTGATGAACCGATCGCCTCGCTGGACCCCAAGTCCACGCGAACGGTCATGACACTGTTACGCGAACTCGCTGTGAATGACGGCATTTCCGTACTGATCAACCTCCACCAAGTGGACATTGCCCGTGAATTTGCCGACCACGTGATTGGGATTAATCAAGGGACGGTGGTCTTCGATGACTCCCCCGCTGCTTTGACCGATACCGCCGTCGCTGATATTTACCGCAAACAACCGGTCGCTGAGGAGGTGGGCGTGAATGGCTGATAATTCGCAAACCATTAACCGCTTTTTCGCCAAAAAGCGACTGCACCTCACCCTCATCGTTGTCGGTCTTGGATTAGCCTACGCGCTCGCCTCAGTTGGCCTTGGTTTTCAAACCCAATCCCTTTTCGGTGTTCAAAACGGAATCATCTGGCTCGCGCATAACTTTGTTCCCAACGCTGAGTCGGCATCCTACTGGCACGACATCGTCACGCAACTCTGGCGAACGTTCTTGGTTGCCATTGCCTCAACTACCTGTGCCGCGGTCGTTTCCCTCTTCTTAGCGGTGCTTGGCGCCAAAACGTTAAGTCCCAGCGTCGTGCTGAACTGGGTCATCCGGAGTTTCGCGTCCTTCATGCGTAACATTCCCATTGTCGCCTGGGCGATGATTCTCCTATTCTCTTTCAAACAAAACGATCTAACCGGTTTTCTCGCCCTCTTCTTCATGACGGTGGGTTTTCTCACCCGAGCCTTCATGGAAACCATCGAAGACTTTGGAACTGGCAAGCTTGAGGCACTACAGGCAACCGGCGCTACCTATTTACAGGTGATTTTTCAGGGATTAATTCCCGAAATTGCCACCGCGTTAATGGGCTGGGTGTTGTATATGATTGAAAATAACGTCCGCGATGCCACACTAGTGGGACTACTCACTGGAACCGGAATCGGCTTCATCTTCAACCTTTACTTCAAGGGGCTTCGTTACGGCGCTGCTGGGTTGGTTGTATTAGCCGTTATCATTCTGGTTGTCTCAGTTGAACTGGTATCCAAACTCATTGGGAGGCTTCTCGCATGATCAAACCCGAAAAATCACTTACCATGTTGACGCAGACCCCCAACGGGCCGCAGTTTTCCATTCCGCTCCGATTTCGCGATCGACGCCGGATCACCGTTTATTTGACACTCATGTTTTTAGGCGGCCTCACGTTATTGACCCTCCCGTCAATGATTCCAAGCCACTTTAACCTTGGCGCTGCTGTTCAAAGCTTCGGTGCCAACCTCCAACTGATGTTCTTAGACCCGCATCTAAGCAACACTACATTTACGGCGCTTTTAACGGCCCTGCTAGATAGCATCCTATTAGCCTTTCTCACCACGTTGCTGGGCGCCGTCATCGCCTTTGGCTTCGCCCTCGCCAGCACCCGCCAACTGGTGCCGACTTGGTTGACCCTCGTGATTCAAAGTGGCATGGCCTTGATTCGCGCCGTTCCCACTGTTCTGTGGGTTTTGATCTACAGTGTCGTTTTTGGCTTAGGCGCTAACGCCGCGGTCATCGGCATTACCTTCCACAGTGTCGCCTACCTGACCAAGGTTTACGCCGACAGCATGGACGAACTCGATAGCGACATCGTCACCAGTATGCAGGCCATGGGACTTCCTCGAGGCACGATCATTCGCCAAGCGATTCTCCCCTACCTGATGCCAAGCCTGCTCAGTTGGACCTTCATCCGTTTTGAAATCAACTTTGCGGACGCGGTTGCCATCGGCGCTGCTGCCGGTGCTGGCGGAATTGGTTACCAACTCTTCATGTCCAGCAGTTTCTACTTTGACTTCCGCGAAGTCGGTGTGATGGTTGACTTGATTTTGGTCTTTGCCGTCATCCTCGAAATCATTTCGTACCGCCTTCGCGCCGCAACTCACCGCACAGATGCTTAACGACCCACTACCCCATAGGAGGAACTTTTTCATGATTGAAGCGATTATCTTAGACTGGGCCGGGACTACCGTTGACTACGGTAGCCGAGCACCCATCATTGCCTTTAAAAATGCCTTTGCTCACTACGGTGTCGAGCTCAGTGAAGCCAGCATTCGCCAAGACATCGGCATCGACAAAAAGAGTCACGTTCGTAAAATTCTGCAACAACCCGAAATTGCGAACAATTGGGAAGCTACTCACCCAACAATTCCGCTAGCAACCGCCACTGACGAAGTTTACCGTCAGTTCCAACACGAAATTACTCAAGTGTTGAGTGAAACGGCCCAACTCAAGAGCGGGATGACGGAACTGATCCAGTTTGCCAACGACCACCACATTCAACTGGCAACGACCACGGGTTACACACAAGCCATGTTGGATCAACTATTACCATTGGCTGCAGAACAGGGCTACCAACCACTGGTGAACATCACGTCAGAACAAACAAACCACGTCGGTCGACCACAACCTGCCATGGTTGAATTGGCGATGCAAAAACTCAACGTCACTGACCCTGCTCACGTGATTAAGGTCGGCGATACGATCAATGACGTACTGGAAGGCAAAAACGCCGGTGTCATTTCGGTTGGGGTCGTTGAAGGTGGTAACTTGATTGGCCTTTCCCAATCGGAATTTGAACAACTTCAAATCGAAGACCGTGACCGTTATCAAATGAAGGCCGCTGCTATCCTCACCGAAGCCGGCGCCGATGAAATCGTCATGAACATCGCTGACTTGATTCCATTAATCGAATCAATCGACGACCACCAACGCGAAATGCCACTGTTACTGACCCCTGGTCCACTCACAACCAGCCCAACCGTTAAGGCAACTATGCAGGTCGACCACGGTACTTGGGACGATGACTACAAAGCACTGACGCAATGGGTGCGTCATCAACTCGTCACCCTTGGGAACGCCTCAGACGACGTTTACACCGCCGTTCTCATGCAAGGTAGCGGAAGTTTCGGCGTTGAAGCCACCCTTGGTACGGCGATTCCGCGTGAAAATGCCACGTTGATGATCGCAGCCAACGGCGCTTACGGTGAACGAATGGCTGAAATGGCCACTTACCTTCAAATTCCGTTTATCACGGTTCACGCCCCTGAAGACCAACCGATTACCATGGACTTGGTTTCAGAAAAGTTGGCCGCCCATCCTGAAGTGACCCACTTCGCTATGGTCCACTGCGAAACGACAACTGGAATTCTGAACCCGATCGAAACGATTATTCCAGCGCTTGCTGACAAAGGCATCGTTACCATCGTGGATGCCATGTCGAGCTTTGGTGGCATGCCAATCGACCTTGAACGTTTAAACGTTGACTACTTAGTGACCAGCTCTAACAAGTGCGTCCAAGGCGTTCCGGGCTTCAGCATCGTCCTCGCGAAAAAAGCGACCTTGGCAACCACTGCGGGCAACGCACGTTCATTGGCCTTAGACCTCTACGCGCAAAACGCCTGCTTCGAAAACCAACACGGCAAATGGCGCTTTACGTCACCGACCCACGTTGTCTACGCATTTGCCCAAGCCCTTCGCGAACTGTCCGTTGAAGGTGGCGTCACTGCGCGTTACCACCGTTACAGCACCAACGAGCAACTCCTTCACGAAGGCATGATTGACCTCGGCTACGAACCCGTGATCGATCACGCAGTTCAATCACCAATCATCACATCGTTCAAATACCCAACGGCGGACTTCAACTTCCGTGATTTCTACGAATACTTGAAGGACCGGGGCTTCATCATCTACCCTGGTAAGGTGTCTCAAATGGACAGCTTCCGCATCGGTAACATCGGTGAAGTTTCCGCCGACGATATTAGCCGGTTATTAAACTTGATTGCGACTTACACGACTGCGTTGAAGGCAACTGAATAACCTTAATCGCATACCAAAAAGGAATCGAACAACCACGTTCGATTCCTTTTTATTTAGTATTAAACCGCAAGTAACTACGATCATCAAACGACCGGTTGCCCACTTTCAACCCCTTCGTTGATACATAACCATGCGTACACTTGGGATCAGTTGCCAGTACCCGTTGCAGTGCTGCTTCAGTTTCGGCTAGACTCCCCTTCAATACCGGGTATCCATCACTCGCCATTACAATCTGGTGAGGCTGCTGATCTAACTGAATCACTCGACACAGTTCGCTTGGAATCGGCTGACCGTTAATGATGGCGTAACCCCAATCCGTACAAGCATCGTTGGCAAACTGGGTTGCTTTCAAGATCCAAGGTAAGATGGCATCACGACCCGGATCATCGTTCGTCGTTGCTGGGGTGGTCGCAAGCACTAAACTTCGAAAGTTGCCCAGGACCACGTCACTCTTCTTAGGGTTCGTCACCGATTGCCCATCTACTAGTAATTGGCAATCGCCAACTAACCAGAGTTGTCGCAGTTGCCGTGAATAAACTACCGCAACTGCTTGTAGGCCTTGGCTAACTCGATCGTAAGGAAATGGCACCTGCTCATAAAAGCGCTGGATAACGCCGTTAATTTGCCGCAATAAGTCCGGTAAGGTCGTTGCTGGATCAGCCTCAGCAATCGTTTGAGCAATTAAGGTTGACGCCCATTTTCCCGTTGTCTTCCCTTGATACCGAAATGGCGATTTAGCAGTAACACCATCAACGATTCCTAAAAAGTCGGTAGTCGTCACCAGCGTATCTTCACACTTCTCATCACTGATTTTGCCACGTCGAAACTGTTCAATTATTTCCATCAATTAACTGCCTTCTTTGTTTCTAAATGTTTCATGTGAAACATTGTTCATCTTCGGGTTGTCAAAAAAGTTTCAATTTCAGCTTGCCCTAGAGTGTTGTCTAGGGTTTAAGCTAAGTCACAATTAATTCGAAAAAGGAGACTTCAATTATGACAACCCTCGTTCTCGTTACTGGTGGCAACGGCTTTTTAGGCGGCCACCTGATTCATCAATTACTCACTCAAGGCTACCAAGTCCGCGCTATACTACGCCACCTCGATGCCGCTGAAACCGTGCTGGACAACCTCCAGCTTCAACAAACGCCCCACCTCGATCAACTAAGTTTTGTGCAAGCTGACCTATTAACTGATGCTGGTTGGGCGGACGCCATGGCCGGTGTTACTCACGTGTTAAGCGTGGCTGCCCCGGTATTTGTGAACGGTGAAATCGCAACACCTGAACTCATTCAGACTGCTACCGTAGGCACTCGGCGCATTCTTCAGGCTGCAGAAGACGCCGGCGTGCAACGCGTCGTCATGACCGCTAATTTTGGCGCCGTCGGTTTTAGTAATCACGATCTCACCCGAACCACGACTGAAGATGACTGGACGGATCCAAACGAACCCGGCCTGTCACCCTATGAGCTCTCAAAACTTCTCGCCGAAAAGGCAGCGTGGGACTTCGCTAAAACCAGTCACCTCACCTTGGCGACCGTTGCGGCGGGGGCGATGCTTGGCCCGGCATTTGGTAACCACGTTTCTGGTAGCTTTAGTCTCGTGCGTCAGTTGATTGACAGCAAAACCCGGTTAGCCCCCAACGTGCGGTTTAATATCTCTGACGTTCGTGATGTCGTCGATGT
The DNA here is from genome assembly GCF_054785195.1 of Secundilactobacillus muriivasis. Classification (NCBI taxonomy): domain Bacteria; kingdom Bacillati; phylum Bacillota; class Bacilli; order Lactobacillales; family Lactobacillaceae; genus Secundilactobacillus; species Secundilactobacillus muriivasis. The sequence goes on from NZ_BAABMI010000008.1 coordinate 23,786, forward strand.
TCATCTACGGGCGCTCTTCCAACCCGAAGCGGCTGGTCAACGTTTCTTAGCCGTTGAAGATGGCAGTCGTTCCCTTCCAGAATTGGTGACGTTAATTCGGCGTGAACGGCCACAGCTTGCACCCCAACTCCCCAAGCACACGCTCCCGGCTTGGCTGATTCGAGCAGTAAGTCCATTCAACAAAACGGCTAAGGAAGGTGCCCTTATGCTGAGCATCAGTCACCAAGTCAGCAATCAAAAGGCCCGTCAGCTGGGCTGGACACCCCTTGCCACCATTGATGAAGCCGTACTAGCAACCGTCGATAGCCTAGTTAAGCTAGAAACTCAACCTTCATAAACGTTGGGCAAATGCGCCTGTCGCTTCTCAGCAATCGCAAACGCCTGCTTTTGGCTGATGATCTGCACTGCCGCCGGATCTTCATAGGTCGCCAATTTCTCATCCAATTCGGCCAAATTAGCCGCCAGTTGTCGCTGATGTTCAACGACTTGCTGCCGGTGCTGCTGTAATAATTGTTTCCGGTGCGGAATACTTGTTGGCCCCGCCATCACATCGTTAACGTACAACCGAATGTCGCTAATTTTCATGCCGGTTTCCTTCAGGCAACAAATCGTCTTCAATAAGTTCAAATCACCATCTGTAAATGCCCGGTACCCCGACCGATTTCGTGCCACAAAGGGTAATAGTCCCTGCTTGTCGTAGAAGCGTAGCGTATAAATCGATAGTCCGGTCTTCTCGGCTACCTGTTTGATTGAATAGGTCATTTCATCGCCTCCGTTTTCGCTGTTGTTGCCTTTATCATAGCGAGTTGATGATTGAATTGCTAGTCCGGCGTAAGTGTGCGGAGCGAGACGGGTTGAGAGCAGTGTGCAAGGCGACATCGGTGAAGGCGCCCGGGCCTGGCGGGTTTACCGATGTCGCCTTGCATGCAGCTCTCAGTCTCGCGCAGCACCATTCGGCGTGGTGGCCAGAAAGCGCGTGGTTGACAAGTTCTTACAACTTCAGGAACCCTGGAAATAACAGTTTAAGTGACGCCGAATTTTGTTGACTGAGAGCGCCGGTTTTCATGCGGCTTTGGCGAGCGAAGCGACGACAAACAGCCAACACCCAAAGCGCACCCAACACTTACGCTGGACACAAACGTAATCAAAAAACGACAACCTCGAACGTATCGAGATTGTCGTTTTAATTTAATATCAGTTTATTTAGCAGCGGCTTTATCCGCACTTTGCTTCCGCATTTCCATTTCGATTTCTTCGAGTGACTTGCCCCGAGTTTCTGGGACGAAGTAGATGACGAAGAAGATTGAAACGATGGCGAAGAAGGTGAACACTGCGAATGGACCACCAACGTTGTTGTGGAAGGCACTCAACAGAACCAAGAAGAATTGTGACACGATGAAGTTACCAATCCAGTTGGCAGCTGAACCAATGGAGTTACCAACCCCACGGACGTTCAATGGGAAGATTTCACCAATCATCAACCAGCAAATTGGGCCCCATGAAACGGCGAAGCCGAAGATGTAGATGGCGATTAAGATCATCGTTGGTACGGCAGCGGCTTGAACACTCAACGTGAAGTTCAAGACGGAGAGGATCCCGATAGAAACGGCCATCACAACTGAACCAAAGAGTAAGATGGTCCGACGGTTGAACTTATCCATGATCTTGTAGGCCAAGATCGTGCAGACAAAGTTGACGACCCCGATCCCAACTGAGATCCAGATAGCGTTACCTTCAGCAAAACCAAACCCTTTGATGAACACTTGTGGTAAGAAGTAAATGACGGAGTTGATCCCAACTAATTGTTGCAAGAACATCAACCCAACGGCCACGATAACGGCTGGACGGGCGAAGGTAAAGAGTTCCTTCAGGCCACCCTTTGGTTGATTAGCAACACTTTGAATTTCAGCCAATTCCTTGTCAGGATCTTCAGTTGTATTTTCCCGAAGACCGTGTAGGACGGACTTAGCTTCGTCGATGCGGCCCTTTTCAACCAAGAACCGTGGTGATTCTGGTAAGATCAGTGACCCGATAAACAGAATAGCGGCAGGAATCAAAGCGGAACCTAACATCCAGCGCCAGTCCCGAATGCCTAACAGGTTGTGGTGCAAGAAACCTAAGTTTGACATGTAAGCTAACAAAATCCCTAACGTGATCATCAATTGGAACATCGTCCCAAGTGAACCACGGTGTGGGGCATCCGCTAATTCAGCCAAGTACGCTGGCGTTAAAGCGGACGCTGACCCAACGGCGAACCCTAAAATGATCCGGGCAATAATCATTGAAATGAACCCGGTAGCAACCATTGATAATCCAGAACCAACGAGGAAAAGGATCGAGGCCAGCAACAGCAACTTTTTCCGACCATACTTGTCAGACAATGACCCAATCGATAACGCCCCAACGGACGAACCAATCAGCACAGACGAAGTAATGAACCCGGTCTGTTCAACGTTTAAACTAAAGTCGTTTTCAATCAGTGACGAGGCCCCGGAAATAATCCCGGTATCGAATCCAAAGAGCAAGCCCCCCAGTGCGCCGAAAACGAATATGAAGAAAATACTTAAATGGTGTTTACGCACGTGAATCGCTCCTAACTTATCTAACTTAATAATTGCTTTTTCAACAGTTTCCAATTGTAAACGTTTTCAGATAAAAGGCAAGCGGTTACATTTCAAAATTTCACAAAAAATGAAAGTGTTTCATTTTGGCACAGTAGCGCATGTTTTGACCCATCAGCTACACCAATCTTGTTTGAAATTGAGCATAACCGGTCCTAACTGCACTTACCCCCGGTTTGCACTAAAACCATTTACTAATGATTAAATTATTTAGTAAAATTCAGCCAATTGGTATAGGCCGTAAAAAATATATCATTTATTTTATGATTGTTGTTACCACACGCAACCATCGTCCATTTAATTCCAGTACTCGATGTTAACCATTGTTCGCCCCACTCATCGTACACTGCAATTCGACTACAAGTTGAATTTCCGAACTTTCCCATCGAATTTGGTCCGATTGATTGGCTTATTCGTTGCGAATCTGCTACTATATAAAGACGTGAATAATTGTCACAACTAACTATCAATCAAATTAAAGCGAGGTAAGCGCGTGTTAACTGTAACCAACGTGTCAATGCGGTTCTCTGACCGTAAACTGTATGATGATGTGAACTTGAAGTTTACGCCGGGCAACTGCTACGGCATTATCGGGGCTAACGGTGCCGGTAAATCGACATTTTTGAAAATTTTAGAGGGTCGTTTAGCACCAACCACCGGTAACGTCTCGATGGGGCCTAACGAACGAATGAGTAGCCTGAAGCAAGATCACTTTGCCTTTGACGACCAAACCGTTTTGAACACGGTCTTACAGGGTCACGAGCACCTCTATGAAGTGATGACTGAAAAGGATGCCCTTTACGCAAAGGCCGACTTCTCCGATGCTGATGGCATCCGGGCAGCCGAGCTCGAAGGTGAATTTGCTGAAATGGACGGCTGGAACGCTGAAAGTGATGCTAGTCAACTCCTACAATCCATGGGCATCACTGAAGATCGTCACCAAACATTAATGAAGGACTTCACTGAAAGTGACAAAATCAAGGTCTTGTTGGCGCAAGCCCTGTTTGGCCAACCCGACGTCTTACTTTTAGACGAACCGACCAACGGTTTGGATCCTCAAACCATCAGCTGGTTGGAAAACTTCTTGGCCGACTACGCTAACACCGTTCTAGTCGTCAGCCATGACCGTCACTTCCTGAACGCCGTTTGTACCCACATGTGTGACGTGGACTTCGGTAAGATTCAACTCTTCGTCGGGAACTACGACTTCTGGCTTCAAAGTTCTGAACTGGCCTTGAAGTTACGCAACCAAGCTAACTCGAAAAAAGAAGAACAAATCAAGCAACTCCAAGAATTTATCGCCCGTTTCTCGGCCAACGCGTCGAAGTCAAAGCAGGCCACTTCTCGGAAGAAGCAACTGGATAAGATCACCTTGGACGACATCAAGCCAAGTTCGCGGAAGTATCCGTTTATCAAATTCACGCCGGAACGCGAAATCGGTAACGATTTACTCCGCGTTGAAAACGTCACGAAGACGATTGACGGCCAAAAGGTGCTGGACAACGTCAGCTTCATTTTACGTCCTGGCGATAAGACCGCCTTTATTTCCCGTTCTGACGTGACGACCAGCATCCTGATGCAGCTGATTGCTGGGACCATGGCACCCGACTCAGGTACCATTACTTGGGGTGTGACGACCAACCGGGCTTACATGCCTAAGGACCTCAACCCAGAATTTAGCGACGACCTCAACATCCTCGAATGGTTGCGTCAATTTGCTAGCAAGGAAGAAAGCGACAACACCTTCTTGCGGGGTTTCTTGGGCCAAATGCTATTTAAGGGTGATGAAGTACTCAAAGAAGTCCCAGTCCTTTCAGGGGGCGAAAAAGTGCGGAGTTACCTCTCCAAACTAATGCTCAGCAAGGCCAACGTGCTGTTACTGGATGATCCAACCAACCACTTGGACCTTGAAAGCATCACCAGCCTGAACGACGCCCTCGTGGACTTCTCAGGCTCAATGGTCTTCACCAGCCATGACCACCAATTCATCCAAACCATTGCCAACCACATTATCGAAGTGGGACCAAAGGGCATCGTGGACAAGCCGGACACGACTTACGATGACTTTATGGCCCATGAAGTGGCGCAAGCGCAGGTGGCGGGAATTTACTAGAGTGCAGAACAAAACGCTTTGAGAGCGGCGGGTAAGTCGACTTAGGTGAAAGCCCCGGGCTTGGGGTTTTACCTAAGTTGACTTACACATAGCTCTCAGTTTTGTGGCGCACGTTTCGGCGTGGCTGCCTGACAGGACCACACATCCCTCAACCATTAAACAAAAAAGAGCTTACCTCCCTCGGTCAAATTCAACCGAGCAAGGTACGCTCTTTTCGTTTAGTATTCACTTCTATCTAACATTAACCCCATGCCAACTACTTCGCCGCAATCATCGCCTTCGTAATCAAATTCATTTGCGCATAAACCGCATCCGGATCAAAGTAGTACATCTTATTAAACGGCAATTCGATCACGTGCCCCGCCTTCACTGCCGGCAAGCTCTTCCAAACCGCGTTGGCCTTCAAATCCTTCACCGCAGCCTCACCCTTTTGAGTCGCCGTGGTGTTGGTAAAGAACAACCAGTCCGCCGCGTACTTGTTGAGCGATTCCAGTGAGATTTGTTGATACCCGGCACCCTTGTCGATCTTTTGAATAGCCGTTGGCAACTGGAACTTCAATCCGATGATCAACGCCTGACCGCCACGACCCCAAGCCGCGCCATCAACAAACAGCTTTCCGTTTTGCATGTCATACATGCCGACCGTCGTTTTTGCCGTGTCGATACCAGCCTTCTTCAACTTAGCTTGGTTGGCCGTCGCTTGTTGTTTAAACTTGTTGTTCCAAGCCGTCGCCTGCTTTTGTCGGTTTAGAATTTGACCAAACTTAGTCGCCGTCTGTTCAATATTACCCGTGCTCCCATACGGCACTTAAACGACTGGCGCGATTTTCTTCAACGCCTTCACGTCAGCTTCGTTACTCGTGACGATCAAATCCGGCTTGAGCTTCAACACTGCTTCCGCCTTCAGCGTCAGCCCCAGGTTCTTGATACTTGACCGGGTCGCTTTTGATATGTAGGGACTCGCAAGGTCCGTCGATGTGGCACCGACCACGTGACCGCCCAGTGACAAAACATCACCCGTGTAAACATTCGTAACGATTCGTTTCGGGTGACTTGGAACTTTGAGCTTACCGGTGCTTGTCTTGATGGTCCGGGTAGCTTCAGCACTCGAACTACTGGATTTGCTAGTTGACCCACAACCACTCAGCAAAACACCACCGACTGCCACAACGGCTGCTAAACTTAAAAGACTTTTCCATTTTTTCATATATCGGTTCCTCCTAAGGCCAGAATGTCTATTTTACTGGGAATTTTTCTGACCAAATAATTGATAAATAAAGTACGGCATCGTGACCACTGCCACGATCAATCCGACCGGCAACGTCACCTTCCCAAAGGCGTTATTGGCCACAACCGCTGATAACAGCATCAAACTACTCCCTAATAACCAACTCATGGGTAGCCAAATCGCAACCCGTTCCCCAACGATTCGCTTGGTGATGTTGGGAATCATCAATCCCACAAAACTAATGGCCCCGCCAACGGAAACGGCCACTGTTGCTAAACCAACGGCTAATAGTAATAGGCACCGTTGGCCAAGACGAACGTTAACACCAATGCTGACGGCCATTTTGGCGCCCAGCGTTAAACTACTTAGCGTTGGGATCATCACTAGCGTCAAGCCCATTAAAATCACGAGCACCACCCCGTTAATGGTTAAGAAACCGGCACCCAGATTCCAAAAACTGCCACTCAGCCAAACCAGTGCTTTATCGAAGTCGAACTGGTTCAACTGCATTTCCAACATCAAAATCACGCCGTTTAACATCGCGGTCAACGCTACGCCACCGAGGAGGACCCGAATCGAATCACCTTGCCGATTGACCAGCATCACTAAACCACAGCTGACTACGGCGCCAATCAGGGTTGCGCCTGGCAACAGTGCCGTGCCACCACCAATGGCAGTGAGGAGCACGGCCCCTAAACTTGCGCCAGCGTTGATGCCGAGGATACTGCTGTCCGCTAAGGGGTTGCCCGTAACCACTTGGAGGATCAACCCACTCACCGCCAAAGCACCACCCGTGATCACCGCCGCAATAACCGTTGGCATCCGTAACTGCCAGACCACGAAGTTGGCGGTGAAGTCGCCGTGACCGATCAACGTGCCTAAAACCTGCCAAACGCTCAACCGAATGTCGCCCAGTGACAGCAAGAGCACCATTGAGGCCAAACAGAGCACACCGCTAAAACTCAACGCTAACCACGCCTTTGTTTGTCGTGTCATTCGCGCACCACCTGCCGTCCTAAAAGTACCATGATGAATAGCAGACAACCGCCACACATGGCGCTCAACGCCGCTAATGGCAATTCAACTGACGGAATCACCGTTTTCGCAATCAGGTCCGCCAAGGTCATAAAGACGGCTCCGGCCACCATCGTACTGCCCACATTTTGCTTAAACGAGCCCGGCCGTAACACGTTGATCAGCTGCGGAATGCCGAGGCCCACAAAGCCGATATTGCCACCAACTGACACACTGACGCCGGTTGCGAGAATGATCAACCCCGCTGCAATCAACCACAGTCGCCCAGTAGCAACACCAAGGCCCTGAGTCGTTTGTTCGTCCAATGCCAGTAGCGGAAAACCGGTACTGCAAGTGACAACGCCAACGAGCACAATGGCCAACGCCCCCGCCAACAGCCAAACCTGACCGTAAGTGGCGCTACTAAAGCCGCCCACCAACAGGTTCCGGTACTGTTCACTGGTATTGGTCACCACACTCACCGCGTAGGACAAACAACTGATGAAGCCGGAAAATACCGTGCCACCCAGAATCAACCGTAGTGGTTCAATCCCGTGGTGGGACAACGATAAGCCCAACACCACCGCAAATGCGACCCCGGCGCCGATCAACGACAACCAAATCGTGTTACCGATCGACATGCCGATACCAACCACGCCACCAATGATCAGCGCGAGGTTAGCTCCGGCGTTAATTCCCAGAATCGACGGATCAGCAATCGGGTTATGCGCGATGGTCTGCAGCAGTAACCCACTCACAGCTAACAACGCCCCAACCATCACGCTGGCCAGCATCCGTGGCACCCGCATGCCCCAAATGATATTGCCAACCAGTTGCGTGGGTGGTTGCCACAACGCCGTCACGCTGTACCAGTGCGGCCCACCCAGCACGTTGAGTACGGCGCTGATGACTAGGAGTCCGACCAGGCCACCGCCTAACCACCGTCTCATGAGATGGCCGCCAGTGGCCGGCAGTTTAGCATTTGCGGGCAATCTAACTGCTGGTCGTAAGCAATGTCGGCCCTGACTTGAAAGACGTCAGCTAACAATTTTTCCGTCAACACCGTTCGCGGACACCCCGCCGCCTGAACCTGACCGTGAACCAGACAGATCAAGTGCTGGCAGTAGGCCGCGGCTTGATTCAAATCATGAAGAATTATCACGATTGTTTTATGAAACTTAGCGTTCAGTTCTTGTAGCAACGTGAGGATTTCCAATTGATTCGTGAGGTCCAAATAAGTCGTTGGCTCATCCAGCATCATCACCGGACTATCCTGCGCCAACGTCATGGCGATAAACGCCCGCTGCCGTTGCCCACCAGATAAGTCACTAACGGGCTGGTCGGCAAATGCCGTTAAGTGCACCGCCGTAATCGCATCCGTCACCGCTTGCCGGTCGGCCTTGCCGAATCGGTGCAAGCCACGACGGTGAGCGTACCGCCCATAAGTCACAAGTTCCGATACGGTGATGCCACTAGGCGCTTCTGGATGCTGCACCAGACAGGCAATGTGTTGTGCGCGCTGCTTGGCGTTAAAGGACGCTACGGTGTGGTCACCGAGGTAAACATCCCCCGCCATCGGTTTTTCAAACCCATTCAGCACGTTGAACAACGTGCTCTTACCACTCCCATTAGGACCAATCAGGCCGGTGATCTGGCCCGCCGGAATCGTAATCGTTTGGTCATTGATCACCACTTTGTGACCGTAACCCGCCGACAAGTGCTGTGCTGAAAGACTACTGTTTGTCGTTTTCATCCTATCCCTCCTCGTCGTTTCGAAACGTCTTGTTCTCAAAATTCAATTCAAATGATTTCGGTTGATTTCAGCTTGACAAGCCTTGACCGACCCTTTAAGATAGACCCAACCAAACTTTTGGCTATTTTAGTCATAGTATCCTGACAAATCCTACTAAACCCAACCAGCAACGTGCGAGGCACGTTGCTGGTTTTTTTGTTGCTGTTAAACGTTCACGCGATGGGGACTGGCTGTTCGGTGACCTTCGTGTTTGACCAGGTGCTGATCGCCGAGATAGCTGACCCGGTATTTTTGCAAACTGGCCAGACTGGATAATGCCAGTTCTTGAATCTCGTAACTGCCATCGTGAGCTTTAAAGGTGACACTGTTGTTCGAAATATTGATCTTCGCAAAGTAACAGTCGAGTTCGGTGACCTTCCGAACACTGCCGTTCGTGGACTTCAACCGAATCGCGCGTTCCCGCGTAATATGTACTGGATCGTTGGGATAGAGCGACCCCACGAACGTGTCCGTCGCCGTAATCTGGTCCCACTGTGCGTATGGTTTGCGCGCGGTGATGGCTTTGTTCGGCAGTTCATCTCGAACCAGATCCGCTGGATAAATTGGCACACCAGCGTAACCGTGATCCGTTTGGTACAGATCTACTCGAACCATCCGCGAGTTACTGGCAACGCCGTGATGGTGCCCCACTGCGGTTACCAATGTCGCCTTTTTAGTCACTTTGACCTTCGTGACGATTTTGGTCTGCTCACCAACCTGAATGGCGAGTTGGCCATCCGGAAAGGCCTGCTTACCATCACCGTTAGCTGCCAGCAACGCTGCGTGAATTGCATCGTACACCACGCGGTTACTGCCATCAGCCGCAAGTTGATACGTGCCTTTAGCGCCAGTGATCGTCTGGTCCTTACCAAGCTTCAGCGATTTAATCGCAACCCGTTGGACGACCATCCCGGTTTCCGCATACTGCTTAGCCGAAAAAACGGTCTCCTTATGCACTTCACCCCGCCCATGGTGTTGCGCTGTTCGGATGACGAACACGGGCTTCAGTGCTTTGATTTCACTTGGTCGGTACTGAGACCAGCGTTGCGTGATCATTAGACCAACGGGATCATCGGACAACCGGGCATTCAGTTCATCCCGAAATTCTGGCCATGGGAGCGGCATCTGGTTACGGACTTTAAGGTTCGCCGGTTGCAACGCCGCATCCGTCGCAGCGGTGCGTTCGAAGTCCGTCCACAGCGTTTCGTTGTGAGTGACTTCTCGTGCAGCACTGTACTGCATCAACGTTTCCAAGTAGGTTGGCACGGTGCAGCCCACCACAACCGCGTTGGCTGCGTAACGCAGATCAGTCGGTTGTTGAATCGACCGGATACTAAACCGTTGCAGCAGTTTCGACACCGCCCGCGCATTAACCGATGTCACCGGATCATGGTAAACCGGCCGGAAAGTGATGTTTTGCCGGAAATACTGACTGAGAATCTGGTTCACGTACCGGTGATCGCCCAAGTTACGCGCTTGCCAGCGACTGCAATCCTTCGCCGAGAAATCCGGCTTCAATAAACGTTGCCGTTTTCGGAAGGATTTGACCGTTTTTTGAACTAATTCGGTGTAACCAGCCTGTTGTTCGGGTGCTAGGAACTGCATCGGGAGGCGATTGCCTTTCAACTGGTTATTCAGCGTACTCGTGACGACCTTGTTTAAGTAGCTATCATCAAAACTAACCGAATACGGTGCCACGTGGTCGATTTGGTAGTCGTCATCGTTAAATAGCCGCTCAGGGCTGATTGGCTGACCACTGTACAGGTCGATTCCCTGCTGATCCGTAAATAGCCGCTGCTTGAGAATGTTGTTTCCCGTCACAGGAACGCCCAATTGGTGCAACGTGGCCGCAATTTTAGCCGTGCCAGCCCGTTCGCGTTGCCGGCGTTTATCGTAGTCGACCCGGTCTTGGAAATCGATGGTCAGCTCCGTCGCCAACTTCATTCGAATCGCATCCGGCCGACCGTACTGGTTGGTAATGGCACGAACAACCTTTAACGCGATTGAAACGGCGCGTTTTGCCACCGGATTCGTCAAATTCGCGTACAAATAGTCGCGGTCGATCACCTGATCTTTCAGGAGATAACCCGCCAATTCCAGTGATTCTTCAAAACTGTGCCCGCGCCAAAGATAGGGCCAGAGTTGCCGCATCGTCTTCAAGGAATATTGGGAGTACGACGTATAGTTCAACGTCAACAAATGTTCAATTTCCGTATCCGAAAGGACTGCCAGTGCCGTCAAAGCGTTCCGTTTCGCTTGATCACTGGAGAAATTTGTCAAAATGGTGCCAATTTGGTCGATCAAATCAGTATCATCCGCATACAAACTCGATTTCAAAGCGACTTTGATATCATGAACTGGCTTAAAGTTGACGATTTTCGACCGCTTTTCAGCCTTCTTCATCGTCTGATTCTGATAGTTCACCTGACTAAACCGAACGTCGTCTGGCAACGCCAACGCATGCCGAGCTTGCGCAAAGTCCAAGCTTTGTTGCTTATGGGCCAGTGCAATCAAGGTGTGCCGTTGCGTGACAGTCAAGATGCGGCCATTACGTTCTCGTGGACTCACCAATTTAATGGCGTTGACGGTTCGCAACAGGTCAAATTCACAACAAGTTCGGGTGGCTTTGGCTGCCCGCTTTTCTTGCGGTTCCAAGCTGTCATTCCCCACCATCTTCTCAATGAGGTTGCCCCCAAAGCGACTCGGGGCACTCGGACCACTATCAAAATTTCGTTGACTCGTTAAAATCGTTATGTAGGCTTGTTGAAATGCCGGTGTGATTGCAGTGTGATACTGACGCTGACTGCTCAAAATCAACCGGGCCTCCGCTTCGATCCATTCGCGAAGCGGGTGCATTAAGTAAGTTGACGCATAGTTCTTATTGTGTTTCCGTTCTTGGAACCGCGGATCTTGTAGCATCATTTCACCAAAGGTCCGATAATGGCCCGTTTGAAAGACCTGCTTGGTATCTTGAATGGCCTGTAGTAGCCGGCCGAGATCTTCGCCAGAATCTGAATCCATACGGTTCGCCACTTCTGACCGAGAGTTGGACTTAAAGCCCCGATGATTAACGAGGTAGTAAAGGACTTCAAACAACTCAAGTTCATTCAGCGGTTCGTCCAACGCCTTCACCCGAAGTTGCCAGATATCGTGGTGGGGTTGCTGTTGCGTAAAGTACGCATTGAGTTGTTCGGCAGTCATTAGTCCTGACCGAACGAACAACTGCGCAACTCGGTGTTTGCGGAACCGGGCACGTCGATAACGACGCCGAGTGCACCGGTGCTGTCGCGTCGTCATCGCTAGCGAGGCTCCATCTTTCGGATTTTCGGCCTTCGGAAACAGCACACTATCCAATTTTAGAATCTTATTTGGTTGCCCCTGCTCATCCGTCTGCAAGACCGCAAAGCCGACGGACGCGAGGTTAATATCTAATCCAATTAAGTAGCTCATTGACACACCTACCTTCTATAACGTCGTTTACCTATGATTAAACAGATAGCCCCCACCTCCGATTGAGAAGATGAGGGCTAGAGCTGTACGGCAGATCACGTGGATCGCCTTATCATAGTATCCTTACAAATCCTACTAAGCAAGGATTCAACTCAAACTCGGATGTTTAAGTGCATGCCATTATTATAAGGAATTTTCCGGCCAATGTCACGCATTTCTTTAATCAGTTTCTCATTTCTTTTTAACTTTTGTTTACATAAGTTTTTCGCTATTGCACTGTCGTTTGTGTCCAGCGTAAGTGTTGGGTGCGATTTGGGTGACGGCTGTTTGTCATCGCTTCGCTCGCCAAAGCCGCATAAAAACCAGCGCTTTCAGGCTACAAAATTCGGCGCCACTTAAACTGTTATTTCCAGGGTTTCTGACATTGCAGGAACTTGTCAACCACGCGCTTTCTGGCCACCACGCCGAATGGTGCTGCGCGAGACTGAGAGCTGCATGCAAGGCGACATCGGTAAATCCGCCAGGCCCGGGCGCCTTCACCGATGTCGCCTTGCACACTGCTCTCAACCCGTCTCGCTCCGCACACTATCGCTGGACACAAGCGACAACAAAAGCCAGCCGATACGCAAACACCGGCTGGCTTTCCATAGTTAGTTAAAGTTAGGAATCTGAGCTTCGAAGGCTTCAATCTGATCTTCATACTGCATGGTAATCGCAATGTCGTCAAGACCGTTGACGAACTTGTGCTTCCAAAGTGGGTCAATATCGAACTTGAAGGTTTGACCATCGTAACGGACTTCCTGGTTAGGCAGGTCAACCGTGATGTCGGCATTAGCCGGTGCAGCTGCCAAAATTTCACGTTCGTTTTCTGGCAAAATGATGGCCAGCAAGCCGTTCTTAGTGCTGTTCATGTAAAAGATATCACTGTAACCACCAGCGATAACCACTTTGAAGCCCCAGTCTTTAAGTGCCCAAACGGCGTGTTCCCGTGAAGAACCACAACCGAAGTTGTCACCAGTCACCAGAATTTCGGCGCCTTGGCGTTCGGGTTTGTTGAGGATAAAGTCGGGGTTCGGCTTGTTTGGTGATGTATAGCGCCAATCGTAAAACAGGTTGCGGCCATACCCCACCTTTAAGATGTTCTTCAAAAATTGCTTTGGAATCAGTTGGTCGGTATCAATGTTTTCTTTCATGATTGGGATCGACGTCCCTTTAATTGTCGTAATGGGTTCCATTAAAGAACACCTGCCTTTCGAATATCTACAAAGTGACCGTTAATCGCTGCCGCAGCAACCATTGCTGGGCTGGCCAAATGCGTCCGTGCGCCAGCCCCTTGCCGGCCCTCAAAATTCCGGTTAGAGGTCGAAGCACAGTGAACACCAGCTGGCACTTGGTCCGGGTTCATCCCGAGACAAGCGGAGCAACCAGGTTCGCGCCATTCACAGCCGGCATCCTTAAAGATTTTGTCTAGACCGAGTTCCTCCGCCCGAATTTTAACCTCTCGGGAACCGGGAACAACTAGTGCGGTAACGCCTGGGGCGATATGGTGGCCCTTCAGTGTTTCGGCTTCAATCTTCAGGTCAGACAACCGACCGTTAGTGCATGAGCCCATGAACGCAAATTCGATTGGAATGTCGCGAGCCGTTTGCCCGGGTTGCAAGCCAATGTAATCGTACGCTTTTTGATCGTCGCCATTCTTAATTTCTGGGAAGGTTTGATCTACAGGGACCGCCATGCCGGGGTTCGTTCCCCAAGACACGAACGGTGCGAGTTGCGTGGCGTCCACGTCGATGATTCGGTCATAGGCCGATTCGTCATCCGTGTAGAACTGTTTCCAGTATTCAATCGCCTTGTCCATGTGTTTCGGTGCGTATTTTCGACCCGCCACGTAATCAAACGTGGTCTGATCTGGCCGGACGTTTCCGACCTTAGCGCCGCCTTCAATGGCCATGTTACAAATCGTCATGCGTTCTTCCATGCTCATCCGTTCGATGGTATCGCCGTAAAATTCAGCTGCGTAGCCAGTCCCAAATGCGACGCCTTCGCGGGCAATAATGCCCATAATGATGTCCTTCGCGTAAACGCCTTGAGGCAGCTCGCCATGAACGTGAATGCCCATGTTCTTAGGCTTAGTTTGCCAAATGGTTTGCGTGGCCAAGACGTGTTCAACTTCACTAGTCCCAATCCCGAATGCGATTGAGCCAAACGCCCCGTGAGTGGCCGTGTGAGAATCGCCACAGACAATGACCATCCCGGGTTGGGTTAACCCAAGCTGTGGGCCGATCACGTGCACGATACCTTGATCTCGGTCACCCATGCCGGCTAACCGAACGCCGAACTCCTTGGTATTTTCGCCCAAGGTTTCGATTTGTTTTCTTGAAATCGCATCTTGAATATCAAAGATGTTTTCGGTTGGCACGTTATGATCCATCGTCGCAAAGTTGCGGTCTGGTCGGCGAACTTTCCGGTTGTTTTCACGAAGGCCTTCAAACGCTTGTGGTGAGGTCACTTCATGTAAGAGTTGGAGGTCAACGTAGATTAATTGTGGCTCCCCGGGTTCCCCCGTAATCACGTGTTTCGCCCAAATTTTATCAAACATGGTTTGTGTCATGATCTCATCTACTCTCCTGAATATTTTTAATAATTGCTGCGGTAACTTCCGCTGTGTTGGCGTGACCACCCAAATCGGGAGTCACGATTTGATCTTCAATCGTCTTGTTCACGCTGGCCATGATCTGGTCAGAGAGGTCTTGACGGTCAAAGGAATTGGCTAACATCATCGCCACGGATTTGACCATCGACAATGGATCCGCGATGCCCTTGCCCGCAATGTCTGGGGCGGAGCCGTGAATGGGTTCATAGAGTGATGGGCCATTTGTCCCACGACTCATGGATGGAATCGTCCCCAGTGAACCGGTGATTTGAGCGGCTTCATCGCTTAAAATATCGCCGAACAGGTTCTCAGTTAAAATCACGTCGAATTGACCGGGATCGGCAATGATCTTCATTGAAGCCGCATCGACATAACTTTGATCATAGGTCACTTCGGGGTATTCCGTTGCAATTTGGGCAACGATTTTCCGCCAAAGTTTACTGGTATCCAGCACGTTGGCCTTATCCACCAACGTCACGTGTTTGCGGCGTTTCATGGCCATTTCAAAGCCCACTCGGGTAATGCGTTCGATTTCTTCATTTGTGTAGCGCATCGTATCCAAAGCGTAATCCGCCGTGGTTTCCCGCGGCGTCCCAAAGTAAACGCCACTGGTCAGTTCGCGAACGATCACGAAGTCGACTGGTTTTTCGTTTTTAATGGGTGAATATTGTTGCATTGCCGGGCTAATGTAGGTTGGCCGAATGTTTGCAAACAGATTGAGTGCCTTACGAATCGCCAACAGCCCTTTTTCCGGTGTCTTCGGGGCACCATCCCACTTTGGCCCGCCGATAGCGGCTAACAATACCGCGTCGCTTTCCTGTGCCGATTTCAGCGTTTCGGCTGGTAAGGGATCGCCTTTTTGATCGATGCCGGCGCCCCCAAATGGCATTTCGTGCAACTCGTAGTCAAAGTTTTGGTTTTCAGCCACAGCCGCGAGGACTTTAAGTCCGGCAGCCATGATTTCGGGACCAATATAGTCCCCTGCAAGAACGGTAATTTGGGCAGTTGTCATTAGGCCTTCACCTCGCTAAATTGGCCCATAATGTCCTTCAAATCAGCTTCAGAAACGATGTCTGTGTGATCGGCCTTATTCTTAAAGTATGGGAAGATGATCTTCATGGCGTCACGATCAACGTCGTAACCCATTTCTTGCAACTTGGTCATCACAGCGTGTGACCCAGAAAGTTTGCCCAGTGGCAAAGTGGTCTTGTTGGCCCCGACAGATTCGGGGGTCAGAATTTCGTAAGTTTGAGGATTCTTCAACATGCCATCTTGGTGAATCCCAGATTCATGGGCAAATGCGTTGGCACCAACAACCGCCTTGTTATGTGGCACTGGCATCTTAGCAAACTTGCTGATCATGTCACTGGTCTTCTTGGTTTCCTTCATGTTGATGTTGTTGGTTGCATCGTAGTAGTCCTTACGAACATACATTGCGGCAGCAACTTCTTCCAAAGCGGCGTTGCCGGCCCGTTCGCCGATGCCGTTGATCGTGCCTTCAATTCGAGTAGCGCCATTTTCAATGGAAGCCAGGCTGTTCGCAACGGCCATCCCAAGGTCATCGTGGCAGTGAACGGAGAAGGTGTAATCATCGAAGTTGCGAACGTTTTCGCGAAGGTTCTTGAACAGGGCAGCAAATTCAACCGGATTCGTGTACCCCACCGTATCAGGAATGTTAATCACCGTTGCGCCAGCATCGATGGCTGCTTGAATGGATTCAACCAAGAAATCTGGTTCCGTCCGGGTAGCGTCTTCTGGTGAAAATTCAACGATGTCAAAGAATTTATGTGCGTAGCTGACACAATCAGTGATCGTATCAATTACTTGTTGTTTCGTCATATGTAGTTTTGAGTCGCGGTGAATCGGACTAGTGGCAATGAAAACATGGATTTGTTTATGGGCAGCGTCTGCGGTTGCCTTAACACAAGCATCGATATCACCTTTACGGGCCCGCGCCAATCCAGTAACGCGGACCTTCTTCACGGCGCGTGACACGGCTTGGACGGCCTCAAAGTCGCCCTCAGATGCGACGGGGAAACCTGCTTCGATCACGTCAACGCCCCAGTTTTCAAGTTGTTTAGCAATCGCTACTTTTTCATCAATACTGAAGTTAACTCCAATGGTTTGTTCGCCGTCACGCAATGTGGTATCAAAAAATTGAATTTGTTTTGTCATATTAATCAACCTTCCTTATTTGAAATTCTCGATTTAAAACCCAGCGCTTAAAACTAAAAAACACCTCATTCGATTGGAATGGGGTGTTTGGTCAAGCCCCATTCTCATAACGCAAATAGGACTTGACAAGTTTTAACTGTCTAAGTCCTGCATCATAATAATAAGGCTAATAAGGAGGTTGCAAGTGAAACGTTGTTCAATTGAGTGTTCGTGTTTTGAATTGACATGCTTGTAACCTCCGTTCGTTTTTTAGTATGGTGCAACCTTAGCATACGAGATTAAAAAGCACAACAACTTTTTCATTTATTTCTCATTTTCAATACAAATTCAATGACTGGTCAACCGTTACCAGCCGTAGCTTTAGCGCAACTTTCAATTACCTGAAAAAAATTTTTTGTGTCGTTTCAGCTCGTTTGAAGAACGAAATGTCGTTATTAATTAGTGCTATAAACGTGAATATATCAACGTTTATATTCCAAATCTCGTGACTAATAATCATCAAAATCTACTATAACTTAATTACCTGGCCCAATCCTCGTTATGTGCGTCTAGGCGCTTACGCCAGTTCTAATTATTCGTTAATGATAATTGGTTATTTTACTGGGGATTTTACTATTCAGTAGTCGATTGCGCACTGTCGCTTGTGTCCAGCGTAAGTGTTGGGTGCGATTGGGGTATTGGCTGTTTGTCGTCGCTTCGCTCGCCAAAGCCGCATGAAAACCGGCGCTCTCAGGCTACAAAATTCGGCGCCACTTAAACTGTTATTTCCAGGGTTTCTGAAGTTGTAAGAACTTGTCAACCACGCGCTTTCTGGCCACCACGCCGAATGGTGCTGCGCGAGACTGAGAGCTGCATGTAAGGCGAGTCCGGTAAACCCGCCAGGCCCGGGCGCCTTCACCGGACTCACCTTACACACTGCTCTCAACCCGTCTCGCTCCGCACACTGTCGCTGGACACAAACGACAACAAAAAAAGCCCCAGCCAATAATCAGCTGAGACAATGCATCAATTAGTGAATGCCAAGTTCAAGTCGTGCTTCACGTGACATCTTGTCCATGGACCAGGCAGGTTCCCAGACCAGGTTAATGTCGACGCGGGTAACTTCATCGAAACCACTAAGTTCATCCTTAATGGCTTGATCAAGATAATCTGTTAGCGGACAACCGGCAATGGTGAGCGTCATAGTGACAAGGCAAACGCCCTGGTCATCGAGTTCAACGTTGTAAATCAAACCTAGGTTGACGATATCAACGCCTAATTCTGGATCAATGACATTTTCCAATGCAGCAAGGCCGCGTTCTTTAAATGGTGCTGTCATGCATGTTCCTCCTCTTATGCCTGAATGACTTTAACCAATGGACCCTTCCATTTCAAACGTGATCAAGCGGTTCAATTCCACCGCGTATTCCATTGGTAATTCCTTGGTGAAAGGTTCCATGAAGCTCATGATGATCATTTCGGTCGCTTTGGCTTCTGGAATGCCCCGGCTCATCAAGTAGTATAACTGTTCTTCAGAAATCTTGGAAACCTTGGCTTCGTGCTCCATCGTGACGTTGTTATTCAAGATTTCGTTGTAAGGCACCGTATCACTTGTTGATTGGTCATCCATGATGATCGTATCACATTCAACGTGGGCAAAGGAGCCGTCCGAGTGACGACCAAAGCGGACTTGGCCCCGGTAATCAACTGCGCCGCCATCCTTTGAAATCGATTTTGAAATCACGGACGATGAGGTGTTTGGCGCGTTGTGAATCATCCGCGCACCGGTATCGGAATCAATGTTGCGGCCGGCAACGGCAATCGAGAGCATCGAACCGCGAGCACCCTCACCGTTAAGGTAAACCGATGGGTATTTCATTGTGACTTTTGACCCGAGGTTGCCGTCGATCCATTCCATGACGGCCCCTTCTAGCGCTTGTGCACGCTTGTTTTCGATACTGTAGACGTTGTTGGACCAGTTTTGAATCGTGGTGTAGCGGCAGTAGGCGTGTGGGAGCACGTTACATTCCACCACCGCCGTATGGAGGCTGTCCTTTTGGTATGCTGGCGCGGTACATCCCTCAACGTATTCTACGTGAGCACCCTCATCAACGATGATCAGTGTGCGTTCGAACTGACCGGAGTTTGCCGTATTGATCCGGTAGTAGGACTGAAGTGGCATGTCCACCGTGACGCCTTTAGGTACGTAGATGAACGAACCGCCAGACCAAACCGCTGCATTTAACGCCGCAAACTTATTGGTTTCGGGACCGACTAACTTGCCGAACCACTTTCTGAATAACTCGGGGTACTTCTTCAACGCTGAATCGGTATCCGTAAAGATCACGCCCTGAGCTTCTAGTTCAGACACGATGTTGTGGTAAACCACTTCGGATTCGTACTGCGCTGCTGAACCGGATAACCATTGGCGTTCGGCTTCAGGAACGCCCAACCGGTCAAAGGTGTTTTTAATATCCTCTGGCACATCTGACCAGTCATCGTACTTATCATCCGTCGCCTTTTGGTAGTAGTGCATGTTTTTCAAATCCAGTCCGGATAAGTCCGGTCCAAACGGCGGTTCTGGACTTTGTTGGTAGATATGGTAGGCATTCAGCCGAAAATCCAGCATCCACTGTGGTTCGTCCTTCGCCGCCGAGATTTCTCGAACGATTTCCTCCGTTAACCCTTCACCAGTGGAAAAGACTGGTTTGTGATCATCATGAAATCCAAATTCGTAATCGTGTTCACTTAACACCTCTTTGACATCAGTCACGCTGATCACCCGCCTCTGCTAGATTAAGTTTCTGATCGATCAAGTCGATCATCCGTTGCCGAACGCTGACTACTGGAATTGCTGAGAGGATCACGCCCAAGAACCCGCGAATCACTAAACGTTTCGCGACTGCTTCAGGAAGTCCCCGGCTCATCAAGTAGTACAGTTGCTTTTCATTGATCCGGCCAACACTGGCAGCGTGGCCGGCAATCACGTCGTTTTCATTGATCAATAGGATTGGGTTCGCATCACCACTGGCGGTTGGCGAAAGCATCAACAGCCGATTTTCCTGTTGGGCCTTCGCACCGTGTGCACCATGGATGATTTTACCGATGCCGTTAAAGACTAACGTTGAATCCTGAAGGACAACCCCCCGTTGAAGAATGTTCCCTTCGGAATGGCGGCCATAGTTGGTGACTTTCGTGTTGATGCCCTGTTGCTGATCATGAGTCGAAACCGCCACCGTTTGAACTTCGGTGTGGGACCCGGGTTCGCGTAAGTTAGAGTTAAAGTCCGCAATTACGTTGCCTTCATTGAAGACGCCCATCGTCCAATCGATTTCGGCATCGCGTTCAAGGTGTCCGCGGCGGTTGACGTAAGCGTGGGTTGTTTTGCCAAATGCATCCAGTGATGAGAAGCGAACGTGACTACCAGCTTCAGCAATCACTTCCACCGTGACGTGAGCGGGATTAGCAATTTCTCCAACCGTGGAGAGATGTTGCAACACCTGAAAGTCACTGTGTGGCGCAGCAACGATCACCGTGTGACTGACAAAGTTGGTGGTCTGGCGACTATCTTGGAGTTGCCAAAGGTTGATTGGCGTCTGTAGGACGGCATTTTCAGGAATGTATAAAAACGCACCGGCATTCATTAACGCCGCGTTCAATGCCGTCAACCGATCTTCATTCGGTCGAACGGCCTTTTGAAACAAATACCGCCGAACAAGCGCTTCGTGTTCGCGCAGTGCCGTTGGCCAGTCGCACAGAATTACGCCCTGTTGTTGGAGCGCATCGGGTAACGTCAGGGTCTGCGTAGTTTGGCCAACACTGACAAGTTGATAGTCGGCCATTGCGGCATCAATTGGCGCGGCCGGTTTTGCCAGTTTGCTGGTAAACGCCGTTAACGGCCAGTCACCGTAAGCGACTTTGGTAAATCGCGGTAACGGTAAATCAGCTAACTGCGTCCAGGCCGCTTGCCGTTGTTCGGTTAACCACTGTGGTTCGTCCGCAAATCGAGCGGCCGTTAACCACTGCGGGTCAAGCGTTGGGATAGTCGTTACTGCCATTTTAGTTACCCCCATTCTCAGCTGGGTTCTCGTCATCGACTAATTTTACGTTGAGGCCAAGTTCATCACGCAACCCTGCGTAACCCTCGGCTTCTAGTTTTTCTGCGAGTGTGAAATCACCGGTTTTCACAATTCGGCCATCCATCATCACGTGAACCTGATCCGGATGAATGTAGTTCAGCAACCGTTGGTAGTGAGTGATCATCAGCGTGCCAAAGTCTGGACCAGCCATGGCATTAACGCCCTTAGCGACCACTTGTAGCGCATCGATATCCAAGCCGGAGTCGATTTCATCCAAAATCGCAAATTTCGGTTTGATCATCATGAGTTGCAGAATTTCATTTCGCTTCTTCTCACCGCCGGAAAAACCCTCATTGAGATAACGTTCGGTCATATCATCCGACATGTTCAAGATATCAAGGTTGTGATCCAGTTCCTTTAAAAAGGTTCGAATCGAAATCGGATCATCGGCTGGCCGCCCAGCATTAACGGCGGCGCGCATAAATTCCACGTTGGTAACGCCCTTAATCTCAGCCGGATACTGCATCGCTAAAAAAACACCCGCGCGTGCCCGTTCATCCACCGGTTTGGTCAATAAACTCTCCCCATCTAAGGTAACGTCCCCCTGGGTCACTTGGTAGGCCGGATTGCCCATAATCGTTTCCGATAGCGTCGACTTTCCCGTACCATTCGGTCCCATGATGGCATGCGTTTCACCAGTATTCATTGTTAAATTAACGCCCTTTAAAATTTCGCGGGCTTCCTGTGTTTCATCATCCGTCACGCTAACGTGCAGATCAGTAACTTGTAACGTTGCCATAAGCGATCGCCACTCCTTTCAAGTGTGGTGACCAAGACACTATGTAGTTGGTGCAATTATCCCCAGTAATATGTACTGCCTCATCGTCACAAAAGACGTGACTGCCACGAGTCAGGCCTTGGTCAATTTGCTAAATTAAAATTAAGTTAAATTATAACGGTGATAACCCCATTTTGGCAATGGTTAATCCCGAATTTGGCCATAATCTTAACAAAAAGTAAGTGGTTATTTACTCAAAAGCCATCCCCCGTAAAGTAACTAATAACCGCTGATTATATTCTTTTTGCATAAATTTAAATTGGTGATTTTTTCATATTTTAAGATGTATTTTTCGATTACACGTGCTACAAACGCCTTTATACCGGCTTATACGATGACTAGTAAACGTTGCTTAGTAACCGATAAAGACGGTTTCAAAATGCTTGTATTTGCATAAAATACATATTTATTTAAAAATTCATTGTTTTCAGTTCGAGATTAGAATACTATTAGAGGTACTCAAATAAAGTTAATTTTTCTCAACTCGTTAAGCACATAAAGCAGGTGAATTGATGCGTAACCTTACACAGGATCAAAACTTAATGTACTCCCCCAAGTTTGAACACGCCGCTTGTGGGATGGGATTCATCACCCAAGTTGATGGTCGACCAAGCCACCAACTCGTTGAAAAAGCGCTCACGATGTTACAGCGCATGAATCACCGTGGCGGTACCGGTGCGGAACCCGATACTGGTGACGGTGCTGGTATTCTCATGGCAATGCCAGATGCTTTTTTCCGGCAACAAATGGCCAACGTTTTATTAACGTTGCCTGCTGCTGGCGACTATGCCGTGGCACAACTCTTCTTGCCTCACGATGAAGACAAGCGTGACGCCATGTTACGTGCCGTAACCGACCAAATCGATGCCGCTGGTTTTCCAGTACTCTGGACCCGGTTCGTACCGTTCGTTTACGAAAACTGTGGGCCGGCCGCGCAAAAAGCGATGCCCGGCTTTGCGCAAGTAATTATTCAACGCCCCGCTGACGTTACCGCAGGCCGCGACTTTGAAGACCGGCTCTACGCGCTTCGTCGTAAATTAGAAAAGGTCTTTGACCGCCCATCACTGGCTGTCTGCTCCCTTTCTAGTCAAACGATCGTTTATAAGGGGATGCTGCACGCCTACCAAGTTGGCCTGTTCTTCCCCGACCTTCACGATCCTGAGATGAAGAGTGCCATCTGTCTGATCCACTCCCGATTCTCCACGAACACCTTCCCAAGCTGGGATCGCGCGCAACCATTCCGGTTCCTCGCCCACAACGGTGAAATCAACACCTTGAAGGGTGCTGAAAACTGGATGACCAGCCATGGCATCGACATTTACGATGAAGACGATTCCGACTCTGCTAAGTTGGAAAACTGTATGGAGTACCTCTACCGCCACGGTCGTTCGATTCCTAAAGCACTCATGATGATGGTCCCAGAAGCCTGGGGCGAAGGCGTTGAAATGCCGGAAGATGAACGGGCATTTGACGAATATAACGCGACCTTCATGGCCCCTTGGGATGGCCCAGCAGCGCTCTGTTTCACGGATGGCATTCAAGTTGGCGCGTTCCTTGACCGAAACGGCTTACGGCCATCGCACTACACCTTAACCAAAGATAACGAGCTGATCGTGGCTTCCGAATCCGGCGTCGTTGACGTGGCGCCAACTGAGATTCAAAAGAAGGGTATCTTGGCGCCTGCTGAAATGCTCCTCGTTGACACCAGTGTTGGCCGCATCTACAACTCAAGTGAATTGAAGCAACAGTTCGCAGCCGAACACCCTTACCAGCAATGGTTAACGGCCAACCGGTTGTCACTTAACGATTTACCCGACGTTAAGCCAGAACCTGAAATCAGCGATACTGACCTTAAGCGCCTCTGGCGTCGCAACGGCTACACCCACGAAGTCATCGAAACCGCATTGATTCCGATGGCCCAAAATGGTGGTGAACCTACCGTTGCCATGGGGTTTGACTCACCATTAGCCGTACTCAGCAAAAAGTCTGAATCACTATTTACCTACTTTAAACAGGCCTTCGCGCAAGTGACCAATCCACCGATCGACCCACTGCGTGAAAAGATCGTCATCAGCACCACCCTCTTCTTGGGTCGTGACAACGACGTCACCGAAGATACGGCGGCCAACTGCCAAAAGCTCAAGATCGACGCGCCGATTTTAAACGACCAAGCCTACGCTAAGATTCTCAGTCTGGATCTACCAGCGCTGAAAGTCGCTAAGTTATCGTTAGCCTACGACATGACGGCAACCCCTAACCGGTTGGCGCACGCCTTAGAAAGTCTGTTCAAACAGGCTGAAAATGCCATCGACAACGGCGCCACGATCATCGTCTTATCCGACCGCCCTGTTGCCACGCATCAAATGACGATTCCCGTGTTACTCGCGGTTTCCGGTTTACACAACTACCTGGTTCGCCAAGGTAAGGGCACCGCAGCTTCCCTCGTGGTCGATACTGCCGAAGCCTGTGAACTGCACCACTTTGCCTGCCTAGTTGGTTATGGCGCTACTGCCATTCACCCATACGGCGCCTTCGCAACTTTGACACAACGCGGTTACGCCGACCACTTGGACGATTACTGTCACGCCGCCACCAAGGGGATCATTAAGATCATGAGCCGGATGGGAATCTCCACCATCGCTGGTTACCAAGGCGCTCAGCTGTTCGAAGCCATTGGCCTCTCGGACGCCGTAGTCGATCAGTACTTTACCGGCACCCCAACCCGGATCGGCGGCTTAACGCTGAACCAAATTGAAGATGAATATGAACTTAAATACCGTGCCGCCTACGATCCACACACCATCGACGACCTCCCATCAGGTGGGAGCTTCCAGTTTAAGGAAGACGGCGAACACCACTTGTACAACCCGCTATCGATCTACCAGTTCCAAAAGGCCGTTCGTTCGGGCGATTATCAAGAGTACCAAAAGTACGCGGCGCAAATGAACGAGGAAGCCTTGAGCGAACCCGTTACGTTGCGGTCGATGTGGGACATTGACCGCAACGGGAACCAACCCGTGCCAATCAGTGAGGTTGAACCCGTTAGTTCGATCGTCAAACGCTTCAAGTCTGGCGCCATGAGTTTCGGGGCCCTCTCACAAGAAGCCCACGAAACGATTGCGATCGCCATGAACAAGCTTGGTGCCCGCAGCAACTCCGGTGAAGGTGGCGAAGACCGCCGCCGGTTCAAGGTTGGCGCTGATGGCCTCAACCGTAACAGCCGGATCAAGCAGGTTTCTACCGCTCGTTTCGGGGTCAACACCGAGTATTTAATGAGTGCTGACGAACTGCAAATCAAGATGGCGCAAGGGGCTAAACCCGGTGAAGGTGGTCAACTACCTGCCGGAAAGGCCTACCCATGGGTCGCTAGTATCCGGGGCTCCATCGCCGGCGTGCAATTGATTTCACCGCCACCTCACCATGATATCTACTCCATCGAAGACCTGGCACAACTGATCTACGACCTCAAACAAGTCAACCCCGATGCCACCATCAACGTCAAGTTGGTTTCTTCAACCGGTGTTGGGACAATTGCCGCTGGGGTGGTCAAAGCTGGCGCCAACACCGTGGTCATCGCAGGCTACGATGGCGGGACCGGTGCCGCACCACGAAACTCAACTCGTGACTGTGGCTTGCCTTGGGAAATGGGCTTAGCTGACGCGCACCAAACGTTGGCCTTGAACCACCTTCGGCAACGGACCACCCTAGAAGTCGATGGGAAGTTGTTAACGGGCCGCGATATTGCCGTTGCCATCATGCTGGGCGCCGAAGAATTTAGCTTCGCCACCCTCACCATGGTTGCGATTGGCTGTGTCATGATGCGCAAATGTAACCTGAACACCTGCCCAATCGGCATCACCACCCAAAACCCTGACCTGCGGAAACTTTACGCTGGGCGCCCCGAACACGTCATCAACATGATGACCTTCCTGGCACAGGATCTGCGTGAACAGATGGCCGCACTGGGGTACCGAACCGTTGACGAAATGGTCGGCCACGGTGGGCATTTGCACCCACGTTACGTGCCATCTGGTAAAGCCAAATCACTCAACTACGATCGGATCATCAACAAAACCATCACCATCGATCGCAAGGTCAAAGATCCATTTAAGGCCAAATCCAACTGGCCAGACCTCAACCTCGTTAGCGAAACCAGTCTTCGTAACGGCAGTACAACGACCGTTGACTTACCGATCAACAACACGAACCGGTCAGCCGGTACCCGCTTAGCAGGTTGGATCGCCAAACGCTTCGGTAATGACGGTCTCGAACCTGGTGCGTTGAAGTTCAACTACACCGGGACCGCGGGTCAAAGTTTCGGCGCCTTTATCACCCAAGGACTAGAAATCAAACTCAACGGTGAAGCCAACGATTACGTTGGGAAGGGCTTATCCGGTGGTCGGTTGATCGTCGCCTCCCCTGAAGGTGCGGAAGATTTGTACGCCCATGCACCAATTATCGGTAACGTGGCCTGCTTCGGTGCCACTAGTGGTGAAGCCTACTTCAACGGCCGCGCCGGCGAACGGTTTGCCGTTCGGAACTCCGGGGCAAACGTCGTGGTTGAAGGGATCGGCAACAACGGTTGTGAATACATGACTGGTGGGACCGCCGTTATCCTCGGTCAAACTGGCCGAAACTTCGCTGCCGGAATGTCCGGTGGGGTCGCCTACGTTTACGACTGGGCGAACGACTTCAAACAGCACTGTAACCCTGAACTGGTTGATTTATACCATCTCAACGAAGCTGGCGACGATAGCCAACTGAAACAACTGATTGAAAAGCACTACTACTTCACCAGTTCCTCACTCGCAAAAGAAATCCTAGATAACTGGGAAACTGAACAACAGAAGTTTATTAAGGTTTATCCACGAGACTTCCACCGGATGCGCGACTTGATTGCCAAGTTCGCAACCGATGGCGGCACCGAAGAACAAGTCATTGAAAAGGCGTTCTCCGCCGCAACCAATCAAGATTAGGAGGAACGCGTAATGGGAGATCCAAGAGGCTTTATTAAATATTCACGCAAGAACAACCCCGTTCGCCCCGTCATGCAACGGATCAAGGATTTTGACGTGATGGAACTCGATCTTGATGACGCTGACCGGCGAGAACAGGCCGCCCGCTGTATGAACTGTGGGATTCCGTTTTGCCACCACGGTATTTTCTACGGTGGTGGTCGGGCGGTCAGTGGTTGCCCAAATGACAACCTGATTCCTGAATGGAACGACTTAGTTTATCGTAACCGGGATCGCCAAGCATTCGAGCGATTGACCCGAACGAACTACCTACCAGATATGACTGGCCGGGTCTGCCCCGCACCTTGTGAAGCCGCCTGTGTGCAAGCACTTAACGGCCCCGGCATCACGATTCGCAACAACGAAAAATTCATCATCGAACAAGCCTTCAAAAACGGCTGGGTCGTTGACTCTGGTAAACCCCAACACCGAACTGGCAAAAAAATTGCCGTAGTCGGTAGCGGCCCTGCCGGAATCGCCGCAGCTTGGCGGTTAAACCAACTGGGGCATTCCGTTACCATTTTCGAACGGGACGACCGGTTCGGCGGCTTACTCATGTACGGTATTCCGAACATGAAGTTGGACAAAAAGATCGTCGAACGGCGATTCCAAGCCCTCCGTGAAGTTGGGATCAAGTTAGTCAATAATACCGAGGTCGGCAAAGATATTAGTGTCGCTGAACTTCGCGAAGCATTTGACCGCATCGTGCTCTGTACCGGCTCTCGGCAGGCGCGTGATTTGGACGTGCCAGGTCGCGAGTTTGGTGGAATCTATCAAGCCGTTGATTACCTGACGTTGGCCACCAAGTCCGTTCTAGAAAACGGAACGAGTGCCACCGATGCCTTGAAAGGCAAACACGTGCTGGTTCTGGGCGGTGGCGATACTGGGAACGATTGTATCGGAACGGTCATTCGTCAAGGCGCCGCCGGGGTGACACAGTTAGAAATCGCCCCTGAACTCCCTCACGAACGTACCGCAACCAACCAGTGGCCAGAGTGGCCGATGGTTCAAAAAAACGGCTACGGCCAACAAGAAGCTCGCGCATTGTTCGGTGATATCACCGAATACACCGCAACGGCAACTGGCTTCTTCGGTGATCACGGTCAGGTCAACGAAGTCGAAATCAGTACGACGGACCACTTCAAACCAGTTAACGGCAGCCAACGCCGCGTCAAGGCCGACCTAGTGCTCCTAGCAATGGGCTTCACCGGCGCCGAACAGTGGCTGTTCGACAACTTCGGCATCACCAAGGTCAACAAAAACTACACCACCAACGATAGCCAAGTCTTCGTAGCAGGCGACTGCCGCCGCGGACCAAGCTTAGTCATCTGGGGCGTGTTTGAGGGCCGGAGTTGTGCGGAGAAGGTGGATGCTTCGTTTGAAGTATTGGAGAGTGTGGAACAGGGCGCTTAGAGTGTGGAAAGAGGCGGTTAGAGAGCGGAGCCTAAGGTACTTTCACCAGAATTCCCGGGTTTTGGGAATTGCGGTGGAAGTGCCTTAGGTGCAGCTCTCTGCCTCTTGGAACACGTTTCGGCTTGAGGACAGCAATACAGAGTGTGGAAAGAGGCGCTTAGAGAGCGGAGCCTAAGGTACTTTCACCAGAATTCCCGGGTTTTGGGAATTGTGGTGGAAGTGCCTTAGGTGCAGCTCTCTGCCTCTTGGAACACGTTTCGGCTTGAGGACAGCAATACAGAGTGTGGAACAAAGCGTTTAGAGAGCGGAGCGTAAGGCAACTCTCTGCTTTGTGGAACACGTTTCGGCTAGATAACATGAGCGCACCAACCAAACATCAACCAAAAACCACAATCTAAAAACCACAAAGGATCGAACGTCCAACCAACGTTCGATCCTTTTTTCCTCCCCTAACCACCGAAACCCGTTCCCATCAAAAAAATAACGTTCGTTTTATCACAAAATTTACAAAAAGTTCTCCCACTATTCCCAGAAATATGTTATTCTACAGTCGGATAATAATAGCAACAACTCACGAAATTATTTTGGGGAATTTAATTTCACGGTAGGCATTTTACTTTGGGGGAATTTAATATGAAAACAACCGGACTTGTTAAACGGTTACTCATCTCGAGTGCCGTTTTAAGCGGCCTGTTTCTGGTGGGGACCAGTCAGGCTAGCGCTGATACCACTAACGAAGGTGCAACTACGGCCACTAGTACCGCAACCACTACAGCTAGCAATCAGTTAACGGGGTCAACTACTTTAAAAACAGCAACCCCGGCTTCTTCGACTGACGCAGTTGCAGACGAGGCCACTAGTAGCGAGAGCACCACTACGCCGACTACTGATACGGATAACACCACGTCAACTGATGACACAACGGTTCCAGTTACCGATGCTACGCCGGATCCTGCTGTTACAGCAGCCTCACCCTCAAGCATTGACGCAACTGCAGCATCAGCACCAACTACGACAACCACTGACACCACTACTGAACCCCAGTCGAGCACCAAGACTGAGGCATCTTCGTCTGCCCTTTCAACGAAACAAACGCCAGCAACCACCACGCCAACCGTTAATTATAAAACTGCTCGGGACGCGGTGGTCAGCGCATCCGTTGTTAAAGCCGACCTACAGTTAGCACCTGAAGCCGATACGATTAAATCAGGCGAAGCCGCTACATTTGATTTAAAACTGGCAATTTCAGGAATCGATAAAACGATGAATCAGCAACACGTGGTCATCGATTTACCGGACAACTTCAAGTTACCCGCCGATGCCGACCTCACTATCGATGGCGTGACACCAACGCTTAATGAAACCGGCACCCAACTGATGTATGACTTCGACACCCCAACTGACGGCCTCTCGATCTCGAAAAAATACGTCTTCGATACCGGCGACCAGCCAATCAAGAACGGAACCACCCTTTCAATGGCTGCCAGCTATTTCGATGGTCAGCAACAACTTGCAACCTCTGGTAAGCAAACTGTTACGATTACTTCGCAAGCAGTTTACGGGGTCACCAACGAAATGATTGGGATCTTAAAGACCGATGCTGATGGCAACGTAATTCTTGACGATGCTGGCAACGCTGATATTGATAGCAGTAAATTAACCGGGGTCGCTGGCGACTATCTCGTTTACCAAACCGGCATTTCTGCACCAAAGAAGATTCTCGGTCAGGCCTATTTCGAACCCGGATCAACGATTGAATTGACCTACGTCCTTCCCGTTGGTACTTCGCTTTGGAACGTTGATAATGCCACCAAGGCGCAAGCGGAATATGAATCAGGAACAACTGCGGATGGGCGGACTGTCGTTAGATTTTACGTGACCGCACCTAGCCTAGAAGACCAAATGGCCGCAACGAACAACCTCTTTACCGGCTATTTCCACCTTGTTGCTCAGATTAACGATGATTTGCCTGACTTAACCAAGCTCACAACGCAAGCTCAAGTTATTGGCACCTCTATTAATAACGAGCAGGTGATGTCCGATATTGCGGATAGTACCCTTACAACCGCTGCCAACTATTCATCCGATAACATTCCACCTGATGGCGAAATCTATTATGAATATAACTGGGGACCAGCCGATGGTGAAGGTAACCTAGAACCCGGTGCTAACCGGGCCGATCCGCAGGTTACGCCGGGCGCCAACCTAGTCTTCTTAATGCAAACGAGTGCCGCTGATTTTGGCTGGGACTGGGACATGGATTTTGGCTCTCACGGTAACAAGGCGATTACCAAATACATTGCCACCTACAACGTGGATCCACACCTCAACGTGAACCAGATGCAAATGTACGGTGCGGCTTCCTCAATTCGCGGGAACGACGTGCCACTTTTAGAAGACCCGATCGCTGACGTTTATGTTCGCTATCAAGACGAAACCGCTTTTGAGGAAACGCCCATTTTAAGTGACGTCACGACCTTCAATATCACCGACATGTCCCAATACGTTGATAACAATCGTGGTGTTGCGCAGATTCAATTCGTTTATACCCAAATTCCAGCTGGTTTACTCGATAACGTCAAATTCTACATGTCACCCAAAGCCGGTTACTACGGCACCGTCTCCAACGACTTTACGGTCGAAGTTGCGGGATTCGTTCCAGATGGCTGGTTAGACGTCCTCTTCAGTAAGGATGGCGCCATTGTTCAGAGCAGTTATGATGGCCAACCAAGTTATCATGATGGCCAAGATCTGCATCAATTAGATGAATCTGGCAACGTTGCTCCTGAGGGTTCTCCTGAGGATAAACGAAACATGTACAACCAGTTCATGACACCTCAAACCGCCGAAATCGTTAAACCCGGTGAGGATACACCACGGGTACTGAACGAAGCGCTAACCTTTGCTAACCAAACTGATGGCCTGACGGATGATGGCGACAACGTGTTGCAAGTCATGGTCGAAAACAATCAAGCCTCACTGCAATCTTACACCGGCTTAAAGAGTTACCTGGTCTTGCCAAAAGGGATTACCTATACCGATGATAACAGCCAAGTCACCGCAACGGCTCAGACCGATGGTAGTACCTTACTCACGATCAATTGGGATCGCACCGCTTTGGCACCAAACAACCAAAATAAACTCAACTTAAAGGTCAATATTGATGCCGCCCTTCGGCTTGATAGCGTGACACCAACTCTGTCTTCCACGGTTAACGAAACGGATACCGTTGCGCCAAATAACGTTGATGCCACTTTGGATTCTAACGTTCAGGCACTTGCGGATTCAAACGACATCGATGGCAATCCTGATACCACCACGGTCTTCGTGTTACAGCAACCAATTGCCATGGCCGCCAACTCCCACCAAATTCACGTCACCGCCACCGCTACCAACGTGGCTGGCGACACCGGTAATTTAGTCAACGCCCAAGCTGGCAATAACGCTAGCTTCGGAATCAGCCTGACACCAGCCAGTGATGGCGCCCTACAAAACGTCACTATTACGGGAACTATGCCACAAACTGGTGATACAGCGGTTTTGGATACTACCACGCCGCGTGGGACCACTGGCCAAGTGACCTTAAATGGACCAATTGAATTGCCAGCGACCTGGGAGCATTTAGCAACTGTCACCTACGCTTTGGCTGACGACCCAACGACCTACGTTGCTGCTGATGCAGACACCGACTTTAGTCAAGTGGTCGGCTTCCAAATCACTTACGCTGGTGATAACTTCCTCAATAGCGATGCTGCGCAACAGTTACGGATCCCAGTGACTGTCGCCAAAGACGTCCAAGCCGGCCAAGTTGCTTACATTAGCTACGCCGTAACCGCCAACGGGTTAGCAACGACCGAAGGCTTAAAGGCCGGCTTAGCGCTTCAGCCAAGTGGTGAACTAGGCCCCGGCATTCAAGTTAAAACCATTACCAAAACACCAGAGCCAGTCTTCGTCACACCAGATGACTACTACGACTACACCAAACCTGGCATTCCAGGCGATGGCATCTGGGTTAAAACGCAAGTGCCAGAAGGCGTCTTCGTTACTCCTGACGATTACTATGACAACACTAAAACGCCTGATAACCCAACTGGCCCAACAACGGATCCAACAGGGCCAACGACGCCGGTAACAACACCATCAACGCCAGTACCCGACGACGATTCAACGACGCCAAGCACCCCGGCTAATACTGTTGGGACGCCAACGACACCAACTGATAATGACGCAACCACTAACGATACTACCGACAACGACAGTAACTCAGCTCAGGCAGTCGATAATGAAACCCCATCGGCAACCACGATGAGCCAAACTAGCAACGCCACAGCAACGATGGCGGCAAACGATGCCTCACAAGCTACCACTACTATCAATGCTACTGACACCACCACTGCTAAGGCCACAAACAACGCCAGCGCAACGTTACCACAAACTGACGAGCAAGCACCCGCAACAACCAGTCTCATCGGCTTACTACTCGCTACCATTCTTGGTGGTCTGGGCTTAAGTCGCAAACGTCGCAACGATTAAGTTAATTAAATGTTCAAATACAACGCCGTTGATCAAATCAGCGGCGTTGTTTTTTGGTCTCATCAAACATCCCTACCAAACAACAATTATGCACGAAAAATTTGTATAAATGATTCCCGTTTTTACCGGAAATATGCTATCCTGTAATCGGATACATGACGTGAAATTACTTTGGGGAATCTAATTTCAGGAGCGGCATTTTTACACGGGGGAATTTAATATGACATCAACCGGATTTGTTAAACGGTTGCTCATTTCGAGTGCTGTTTTGAGCGGTCTGTTCTTAGTGGGGGCTAAGCAGGCCAGTGCCGATACGGTAACCGATGACACCACTGCAACCACCAGCGCAACGACTACAACTAGTAACCCGTCAACCAAGTCAACAACTTTGCGAACTACGACCGATTCAAGTACTGATTCGATACCAAGCGCAACTACGACTAGCGATCGTTCCGCGACCGCTTCAAGCAGTGAAACAGCGACCTCAACTGACGCCGTAACAACACCGACTAATGAGATATCGGCAGCCGATACCACTGCGCCTTCAACTGAACCAACAACTACGCCTGACACCAATCAACCCCAGTCGAGTACCACGACTGAGGCATCTTCGTCTGCCGTTAAATCAGCGACGACACCAACCGTCAGCTACAAAACGGCCCGCGCTGCCGTCAACGCATCCGTCGTTCAAGCCGACCTTCAGCTCACGCCAGCCGCCGACACGATTCAGTCTGGTGAAACCGCAACGTTTGATTTAAACCTGGCTATTTCGGGAATCGATAAAACGACAACTCAGCAACACATCATCATCGACCTCCCCACTAACTTCACCCTACCAGCAGACACCGACCTCACCATCGATGGCGTCACACCCACCCTCAGCGAGACCGGCACACAGCTGATCTACGATTTCGATACGCCAACGAACGGGTTGTCGATTTCAAAAAAATACAACTTCGCCACCGATGATCAACCCATCTTAAACGGCACCAAGATCTCAATGGCTGCCAGCTACTTTGACGGCGACCAACAACTCGCAACCTCTGGTCCCCAAACCGTCATCATCACCACCAAACCGGTTTACGGCGTCACCAATGAACTGATTGGTGTGCTTCCACACGACGCCGATGGTAACTTACTGATTGACGAAAATGGTAACAGCACGATCGACAAAACCAAAATGACGGGGATCGCTGGTGACTATCTGGCCTACCAAATCGGCATTTCGGCGCCGAAACAATTACTCGGGCAAGCCTACTTTGACCCAGATACGCCGATCGACTTAGTGTATTTACTCCCTAAAGGGCTGTCATTTGACCGAATCGATACGGTCACGCAATCCAAAGCGACCTACAAGTACGGCGTTGATCCCGATACTGGGCAAACCGTTATCGAGTTCACCATTCCAGCGCCAACGTTAGCTGAACAGCAAGCGGCCAGCGATAACCTGTTTGCGGACTACTTTAACTTAGTGGCTAAAATTGACGCCGATGCGCCTGCCGGGACTGAACTGACCACCGTCTCCCAACTTCAAGCAACGACCATTGATGGCACAACCGTCATGTCCGACGTTGCGGCCAGCACGATCACCACTGCTATGGACCTCGCATTACCTTACATTCCAACGGACGGTAGCCAACTTTACCAATACAGTTGGGGCCCAGCCGATGGCAACGGTAACCTCGCTGGTAGTAAGGATAACGTTGATCCCCAAGTGACGCCTGATGCCAACCTGGCCTACAAGGTTTTAACTGGCCCGGCCAATTTCTTCGGCGTCTTTCAATCAAAGATGAACCCAATCATCAAGTACACGGTGACCTATAACGTTGACCCTCACCTGAACGTTAACAACTTAAAAATTTATCATTTAAAATCCTACTTGGCGGATAACTACTACGCACCGAACATCACGCCCAAGCTGAACGTCTACGTCCGCTATCAAGATGAAACTAACTTTGAAGAAACACCCGTTTACACCCAAGAAACAATCAATGACTCGCCGGTTCTCGATATGAACACCTTGGTCGATAACGAACGCGGCGTTGCCCAACTGCAATTCGATTACACCAACATTCCCGTTAAATTCAGTACCAGCATGGACTTCAACATGTCACCTAAAGCTGGCTATTACGGCACCGTTTCGAACGACTTTACCGTTGAAGAAGCCGGTTGGACCAGCATGGGTTGGATCGACATCTTATACAGTAAAGACGGCGCCTACGTTCAAAGTCTAGTGCCCGATTCACCATCCGGGACGCCACTTGTTAAAGTGGGCCAAGAAGTTCACCTTGTAAACGGTAGCCAACCAATCGAACCGGGATCAGCCGGCGACTATCGAGAAGCCTACAACCGCTACATGCAGCCCAAAACGGCCGAGATCGTTAAACCCGCTGAAAATACGCCGCGGGTGTTGAACGAAGCCCTGAATTTCGCTAACCAAACCAACGGCTTCGTTTCGACCGGTGACAACGTGCTTCACGTGATGGTTGAGAATAATAAGGCCTCCTTGCAGGCATTTAGCGACCTCAAGAGCATCCTAATCTTACCGGCGGGCGTTACTTACACCGGCAATAATCCGGAAGTGACTGCCACCGCTCAAACTGACGGTAGCACACAGTTAACCATCAATTGGACGCGGACGAATCTAGCGCCTACCAACCAAAACAAACTCGATTTAGCCATTAACATTGATGCTGGTTTGAGCCTCGGCACCATCACGCCAATCCTTTATTCAACTGTTAAGGAGACCGACACCGTGACGCCGGGCACGATTGACCCAGCGAGCGCCTCTGACGTCCAGGCGGTTGCCGATAACGATGACCTTGACGCCGATGCAACCACGACCACCCTGTTCCAACTCCGCAAGTCATTCGCAACCACCGTTGATTCACACCAAATTCACGCTGCAGCGACGGCAACAAACCTCGCGGGTGACACTGGTGATTTGGTTAAAGTTCAGGCCGGGCAAGCTGCCCACTTTGGCTTAAGCCTGACGCCGGCCTCTGATGGTGCCCTTCAAAACGTGACGATTATCGGGACACTACCGACATTGAACGACACGGCTATTTTAAACTCAAACGTTAACCGGGGAACCACGATGCCCGTCACGTTGACCGGTGCCATCACATTACCTGATGGTTGGCAAGCCGCCACGGTAACCTACGCGCTAGCGAGTGATCCAACCACGTACGTTGCCGCAACCGACGTTCCCGATTTCGGCCAAGTCGTCGGGTTTAAACTCACCTATAACGGCGACAATTACCTTCCTAGCGACGTTCAACAGCTTGCCATTCCGGTCAAAGTTGACGCTAAGGCCACGCTTGGCCAAACCGCCTATATCAGTTACAGTATCAGTGCCAATGGGTTGAACCCAACCGAAGGCTTAAAGGCTGGCCTTCAAGTCGAACTGGGACCCGCTGGGATTCCTGGTGGCGGTATTTGGGTTAAAACACAGGTACCTGAAGGAGTCTTCGTCACACCTGAGGACTACTACGACAACACCAAACCGCCAACGGACCCGGTTGGACCAACCGAACCAACGACGCCGGTCACACCACCTGCTACGCCAACTGATACACCAACCGAACCGACTATCACCGATGAGATTCCAGTCAACACGATTGCGACACCAACAACCCCGGCAGCACAGGACAACACGACAGTTGAAGAGGCGCAACCAGCTCAAGCGGCGAACGCAACTTCGCCGACCGCTACCAGCGTTCAATCAGCAACTGTGGTGATTGGCACGACTGCCAATGATCCTCGGCAATCATCTGCGACAACGACTACCCCTTCGGCAACGTTGCCACAAACGGATGACGCCCAAGCACCTGCGACAACCAGTTTAGTTGGGCTGCTAGTCGCCACCCTCCTCAGTCTGTTCGGCCTCGGTCACCGGCGCCGGCACGAGTAATCGGTAACACCTTAATTTGCTTCCCCAAAGCAAAAACGCGTGACGCCCTATTCTTGGGTGTCGCGCGTTTTTGACTTTAGTCACTTTGTGATTTAACTCTGTTCAATCCGCTTAGCCTTAAACAACGACCACATCGCCGGTACCAAAAACATCAGGTTCAACGTCTCCAAAATGGCCGTCATCATAAACACCCCTTGATAACTGACCGCATTAGCGACAACCGAACCCAACATTGGCCCGCTGACACTGCCCATCGCTTGAAACGATTGATTGTAACTGAAAATTCGACCAAATGCCGATTTCGGCACGTAATGGGTCATCAACGTTTGAATGGCTGGTAACATCGCCGCATCCGAGACACCCAATAACGTGCGCCAAACACCCAGTTGCCAAACGTTATGTACCATGCTCATCGGGATAAAACAGATAATGGCGGCAACTAAACCGACACCAAGCACCTTCTCCGGTCCGATGCGGTCACTCAACGCCCCCAACAACGGCGACGCAACCAACGTCACGATCCCTGGCAGTGATGAAATCACCCCGCTGACCATCGCAACTTGACCGCCATGATGCAACAGATCCTTGATCAGCAAACTGATAATTGGCGTGATCGACATGTTGGCCGCTTGAATCACCAGCGTGGTGATGAAGAGGCCCCAGATCAACATCGGGTATTTTAACTCCCGAAAAATTTGTTTGGTTGGCACCATTGCTTGTTTGTCGACTGGCGTGAAGTCCTCATGGACGAATACCAGCGTGGTGACAAACACGATCACCATCATGACCCCGGTGACGTAAAACGAACTCCGGTAGCCGAACGCCTGCGCCAAAACACCACCGGCTAAGGGACCGAGTAGCGTGCCGACCACGTTACCAGTGGCCAACGTTCCCAACGCCTTCCCACTATGATCAATGGGTACACTCGCTGCGACAATGGCGTTCGCGTTGTTAATGTAACCTGAGAAGCACCCCTGAATGGCCCGGAGCACGATCAAAACCCATACATTTGGGACGAACCCACAGGCAGTGATCGTAAATGCCATCCCTAGCGAGGCGCGCAAACACATCAACTTGCGGCCATATTGATCGGCCAACTTGCCCCAGTACGGTGACACGATGGCTTTGGCGAGGAAGGTAATCGCGAAAGCAAAACCACTCAACAGGTTCAATTGCGGTCGCGTAAAATTCCCCAACGTTGCCACGAACAGCGACAGGAAGGGCATCGTCATTGAAAACCCCATCCCCGTCATAAAGTTACCAAACCATAAAAAGTAGAGATTGCGTTGCCAGTTTGGCTGTTTCAATTGTCCTCACCTGCTTACTATGTAATACCAAAAGACACACTGGCGAAGAACATTTTGACAGTGTGTCTTTTGTGATTAATTCAATTGTTATGTTATTACCGTTCGATTCAGTTTCTCTCAGCTACCCATGATACCCCAATGCCATCCGCGCATACCGACTCATTCGTTGCGGGGTCCAAGCGGGCTCCCACTCCAAGTCAATTTTAACTGAGTCGATCTCCGGCAGCTTTTCCAGCGCACTTTCGATCATGTTGGATAACACTTGAGTGATTGGGCAGCCCATGGTCGTTAACGTCATTCTAACCGTAGCCACGCCATCAGTCAAACTCATGCCGTAGATCAATCCTAGATTCACTAAGTCAACGCCTAGTTCTGGGTCGATCACCGACTGCAACGCATCGATCATGCGGTCCTGTAAATCAGCGGCTTTGTCCGCCGCTTCAGCTGTTGCATTTTCCGCCATTGCGAACACCGCCCCTCATGGTTTAATCCTTGGTTTCGTCGTCGGCTTTACCAAACAACTCGTCGGCGCCTAACATGACACCACCAGTGTTGGCTGAGGTTACCAGGTATTGGTAACGCGCCAAGTAACCAAAGCGCACCTTAGGCTGGAATGGCTTCAATGACTTGCGCCGTTCAGCAAATTCCGCTTCGGAAACGTCAACGTCCATCGTCCGGTTCGTCAGATCAATGGTGATCTTGTCGCCGTCATGAATCAAGGCAATTTCACCACCAGCAGCGGCTTCTGGTGACACGTGACCGACACAGATCCCGTGAGTGGCACCGGAGAACCGGCCATCAGTGATCAACGCAACGGTCCGACCTAAGCCACGACCAATGATGTCTGAGGTTGGGTTCAACATTTCAGGCATCCCAGGGCCACCCTTAGGGCCTTCGTAGCGGATGACAACAACGTTGCCCGCCTTAACGGACCCGTTATCGATGCCTTCAACGGCTTCGTCATGGGAGTCAAAGCAGATAGCCGTCCCCACGAATTTGTGGATGTCAGGATCAACCCCGGCAACCTTGATAACTGACCCGTCCTTGGCAATGTTGCCGTAGAGGACGGACAAGCCGCCTTCTTTAGAGTATGGGTTATCCAGTGGCCGAATAACTTCTGGGTTCAGTGTATGCGCACCAGCCACGTTTTCGCGGATCGTCTTCCCGGTCACGGTAATGCGATCTGGGTGTAAGGAGCCGTTTTCAATCAGTTCGTTCATGATGGCAGGAATCCCACCAGCGGCGTGCACGTCTTCCATGTTCCAAGCAGAAGATGGCGCAATTTTGGCCAAATGCGGTGTCCGCTTAGCCACTTCGTTGATTTCAGCTTCGCTGTAGTCAATGCCAGCTTCGTGCGCAATGGCAAGGCCGTGCAAAACAGTGTTGGTTGAACCACCCATGGCCATATCCAAAGCAAAGGCATCGTCTAGCGCTTCCTTGGTGATGATGTCACGTGGCTTCAAATCGTTCTTAACGTTGGTCATGACTTGGCGAGCAGCTTGGCGAACTAATTCGCGCCGTTCGTCAGAAATAGCTAAGGCAGTCCCGTTGTATGGTAAGGCTAACCCGATGGCTTCCATCAAGGAGTTCATTGAGTTGGCGGTGTACATCCCGGCACACGAGCCACAGCTTGGACAGGCGTTTTGTTCCAATTCCAAGAAGTCTTCCTTGCTCATCTTGCCATCTTTGAAGGCCCCAACGGCTTCAAACACAGTGGACAAGTTAGCAGCCTTCCCATTTGGATCAAGGCCGGCCTTCATTGGGCCACCAGAAACGAATGCACATGGCACGTTAGTCCGTAACGAGGCCATGATCATTCCTGGGGTGATCTTGTCACAGTTTGGCATGAATAACACACCATCAAACCAGTGCGCGTTGATCACCGTTTCAGCAGAATCGGCAATGATTTCACGACTTGGCAGTGAATAGCGCATCCCAATGTGGCCCATGGCGATCCCGTCATCGACCCCAATCGTATTAAATTCGAATGGAATCCCACCCGCTTTGCGAATCTCTTCCTTCGCAATATCAGCTAATTCTCTTAAGTGCACGTGCCCTGGAACAATTTCTATGTAGGAGTTACAAATTGCAATAAACGGTTTCTTCATATCTTCGGGATTCTTAACCATCCCGGTAGCGTATAGCAGGCTCCGACCTGGTGCACGATCCACGCCGACTTTAATTTCGTCACTGCGCTTTTGCATGTCGTCACCGCTAACGGTGAAATTCAAGGTATCACTCATTGACATTAACCTCCGATATTCAATTAATTTGAACGCTAGTGAGCAAATTAGACCGCCCCCGATAACGTCCGATTATTAAAAATACTATCATCAAAAATTAATTTGTCAACCAGTGGTTTCCCGGCATCCGTGCTGTAATAGCCGTTTTTCTTATTGATTATCACATCATTTTCTCATACATATAGCTTTAAGGTTGACTATTGCGCACACGCTTCTTGGCCTTATTCGCCACTAAAAAAAGTTTTTCAATTTATTTTCAGACAAGCGAAATTACCGGTCAATCCTTTGATAAGTCTACGATTGGCTTGCACAAACATTGGTAAACGCTAAGCGATTTTATCATTTTCTCATTTACTTTTCATTTTCAGTCTGTTAAGCTACAACCATTCTAGTTATTCAAAGGACGGTGCAACCATGAGCCAAGCAACTTTAAACATTCAAATTATTAAGAAGATTGCCCAAATTATTATTATTTAGATTGCGGGTACTATTTGAATGCCCGCAAATTGCGGGCCCTGCTTGGACAGCCAAGGGCCAGATGGTTCTTGGCTTTTTTGTTGTTATCGGTTTGGATACGGGAAGGAGTCGTTTGTTTCACGTCACATAGTGTCATTGAATTACCCAAATACTTATTCAGGAAGGCGATATTATGCAAGAAACTGATGCTACAAGTGCCCTCACTAAGAAGGGCATCACACGAGATCCAGTTAAAACCGTTATTTTTGCGTCAATGATCGGGACGGCGATCGAATTCTATGATTTCTACGCTTACGGGACTGCCGCAGCGGCGTATTTTCCAAAGGTGTTCTTCCCTGAAGTCACACCCGTTATTGCCACGTTACTGAGTTTATTGACCTTCGGGGTGGCCTTCGTTGCCCGGCCTTTAGGGTCACTGGTTTTTGGTCACTTCGGTGATAAGATCGGCCGTAAAAACACTTTAATTGTCTCGCTATTATTAATGGGCTGCTCAACCGTTTTGATCGGTGTTTTGCCAGGATATGCCACGTTAGGGATCACTTCAGTTATTTTACTGTGTGCATGTCGGTTTATCCAAGGAATCGGCCTTGGTGGTGAATGGTCCGGTGCCGCTTTGGTGGCGACTGAAAATGCGCCAGCCAACAAGCGGGCCCTCTACGGTGCCTTCCCAGAACTGGGTGCGCCATTAGGTTTCTTCCTTAGTAACGGGTTATTCTTCATCTTGGAATCAACGTTGACCCCTGCCCAAATGATCAGCTTCGGCTGGCGGATCCCATTCTTAGCCTCAGCTTTGCTGGTTATCGTTGGTTTCTGGGTTCGGGAACGGATGCAAGAAACCCCATTATTCCGTTTAGCACAAGAACAAAACAACGTTACCAAGTCGCCATTAACAACGGTCTTCAAGACCAGCTGGCGTCAATTGATCCAAGGCACCTTCATCGTTTCAGTGACTTATACGTTGTTCTACACCTTGGCAACTTGGTCATTGACTTACGCTACCACGACGTTAGGCTTTACCAACCGAGAGTACCTGTTAATGTTGATGGCAGCCGTTATCGTCTTTGCCGTGATGATCGTGATTGCCTCTCAATTTGCTGATAAATTAGGTCGGCGGCGTGTGTTGATCACCGCATCCGCTTTACTGGTCGTCTTCTCCGTTGCCTTCCCTTACCTGCTACAAGGTAAACGAAACTTCGTTGGCGCCATGGCATTTCTCATTATCGGCTTCATCTTGATGGGAACCGCCTTTGGCCCAGTCGGCGCAGTGTTGCCAGAACTCTTCTCAACTAAGGTTCGTTACTCAGGTGCCGGCATCTCATATAACGTTGCCGCCATCGTCGGTGCAGCCTTCGCGCCAACCATCGCTACTTGGCTCTCAACCAACTGGGGCATCCAATCAGTTGGTGCTTACCTGGGAATCATGGCCGTGGCTTGCTTGATTTCTTTGGTTACGATTAAGGAGACTAAGGAGGTTGATTTTACAAAGTAGAGAGAGTGTGGAACAGGGCGGTTAGAGACTGGAGCCTAAGGGACTTCCGCCAGAATTCCCGGTTTTTGGGAATTGTGGTGGAAGTCCCTTAGGTGCAAGTCTCTGCCCTGTGGAACACGTTTCGGCTCGAGGACAGCAAAGCAGAGTGTGGAACAAAGCGGTTAGAGAGCGGAGCGTAAGTTACTTTTGCC
Organism: Secundilactobacillus muriivasis; assembly: GCF_054785195.1. NCBI lineage: Bacteria > Bacillati > Bacillota > Bacilli > Lactobacillales > Lactobacillaceae > Secundilactobacillus > Secundilactobacillus muriivasis. The sequence continues at coordinate 66,309 of NZ_BAABMI010000008.1, forward strand.
AGAAACCCCGGTTTTTGGGGTTTGTGGTGAAAGTGACTTACGTGCAGCTCTCTGCTTTGTGGAACACGTTTCGGCTTGAGGATAGTCACGAGCCCAACCCTTGATACTTAAGTAAAAATCCAACCCAAACAATCTAAAAGACGTCATCCCGAAAATCCCCACAAAGGATCTTCACGATGACGTCTTTTTCATTTGTTCTCTATCAAATTTACAAATAATTCTGCCACTACTTTCTAGCACTAACCCGCTCACAGACGGGTTGTTAAGTGCGTTGCTGTCCTCGAGCCGAAGCGAGTTCCACGAAACTGGGAACTATGTGTAAGATAACTTCAGTAAAACCGCCAAAGCCCAGGCGCTTTCACTAAAGTCACCTTACACGCCGTTCCCAAACCGTTTCGTTCCACTCTCTGCTATCTTGGCAAAATCCGCTGCTTTGGATCCTCTGGCAAGGTCACTGGTGGCATTTTAATCACAAGGTGTTGGTTACTTCTCAAAACAGTGTTCATTGGGTTGTTGTTCATCGGTGCGGTCGTTACAGTCATAAGGCAAAACATCCTTTCGTTATTGGCAGTTGCTTTTCTCTATCAACTTAATTACTATAGTTTACCGAGGGGAGCTTAATGGCAACTTAACTGGAGCTTAACGTTAACTTAAATTGACTGTTTTGATTAGAAATGTGTGTTTTAGTATTGTGGCCTTCGTTTTATTGAGTGGTTTCGGCGACGTGCTTTCCCACTACATTATTTTCGGTGCTTATTGAATTAGACTTCTTGGGGTTCCGTTTGTTTTGACTTAACTTGTTAGCCTTTAGCGCTTTCCGGCCACCGCGCCGAAACGTGCGAACTGAAGCAAAGTGTTATTACACAGTGCGCCTCGATTTCCATCCAGTTTCGGCGACGTGCTTTCCTATTACGTTGTTTTCGGCGCTTGGTGGATTGGTCTTCTTGGGGTTCCGTTTGATTTGGCTAACCTGTCAGCCTTTAGCGCCTTCCGGCCACCGCGCCGAAACGTGCGAACTGAAGCAAAGTGTTATTACACAGTGCGCCTCGATTTCCGTCCGGTTTCGGCGACGTGCTTTCCTATTACGTTGTTTTCGGCGCTTGGTAGATTGGTCTTCTTGGGGGTCCATTTCATTTGGCTAACCTGTCAGCCTTTAGCGTCTTCCGGCTACCGCGCCGAAACGTGCGAACTGAAGCAAAGAGTTGCATACAAGAAGCCCCCAGTAAGACTACCCCAAAACCGGGTAGTCTTACTGGGGGCTTCTTGTACTCCACTCTTTAACCGCTTCAGTTCGCACTCTACGCCTTCTTATTCTTCATCAACCTTGCCTGATCCGCCAACGGACAGCCGACCTCTGAACAACTATGGCAGCCAGATTCGGCACCTTTTTTGAAGAAGCGTAAGTAAACAACTAAAATCACTGCAACCAAGATAAACGCTGCTAAGATAATTGTCGACATCGCCAAAACTCCCTTCGTTTGTCACCACTCGCGTTAGCTCAACGTTAACTCGGGTTCTGCTTGTTCTCGTTTTAAGAAGACACCGTAGATCATTAATCCCAACGCAACCGCGGCAATGATCAGCCCGACTGGTGAGAAGTTCGCCGCAAACACTTGCGACCCTTGATAAATTACGACTGAGGCCATGTAGGCAACTAAGGTTTGATACCCCACTGCCCGCAGCGTCCAGCCCGTATCACCAAACTCCTTGTACATCGTCCCGATAGACGCAAAGCACGGGGCACACAGGAGGTTAAATACTAAGAACGCATAACCAGCCATCGGGGTGTACACTGTCCGGAGTGCCGTCGCAAAGGCCGCCTGATTACTGCCGGCACCAAAGGTAATGTGCAAAACACCCACACAGTTCTCTTTAGCAACCAACCCAGCGATAACGGCTACGGTTGCGTGCCAGTCGCCAAATCCAAGTGGCGCAAACAGCGGTGCAATCAGTGAACCCAATGTCTTCAACATACTCTGATTCTGCCCTACCATTTGGAGGCGCCAGTTAAAGCTCGACAGGAACCAGATGCCCACGCAGGATAGGAAAATGATCGTCCCCGCCTTGATCACGAACGACCGGGCTCGCAACCAAACGCTTTGGACCATGTTAGTAAATCGTGGCAAGTGATAAGCTGGCAGTTCCATCACAAACGGCGCCGGCGCACCACTGAACAACTTCGTCTTCTTAAGGAAGATGCCGGAAAATACCACGGCGAGGATGCCCATAAAGTAAGCCGATGGCGCCACCCAGGTATTTTGCGGGAAGAAGGTGCCGCTGACCAACGCGATAATGGTCAGCTTTGCGGAACAGGGCATGAACGTCGTTAGCATGATCGTCATCCGACGGTCCTTTTCGCTTTCAATCGTTCGCGTCGCCATGATACCGGGAACGCCGCAACCAGTCGCAATCAGCATCGGGATGAACGATTTGCCGGAGAGGTTAAACCGGTGAAAGACGCGGTCCATCACGAATGAGATGCGTGCCATGTAGCCACAATCTTCAAGAATGCCTAAACATAGGAATAGCATCATGATTTGTGGTAAGAAGCCCAGCACCGAACCGATCCCGTTGATGATCCCGTTCACCACCAAACTCTTCAGCCACGGTTGGATGTGCCACATCGTTAGCACGTTGGTAGCAAAATTCGGCACCCATTTACCAAACAGGACGTCGTTCATCCAGTTACTTCCAATCGTCCCAACCGTTTGAATCGACAGGTAGTAGACGACCCACATGACGAACACGAAGATTGGTAACGCCAGAAAGCGGTTCGTCACCACTCGATCGACTCGATCACTCCACGACATTCGGAAATCATCCGCATCGATCACGCACATGTTCATCACCCGAGCGATAAAGTCGTACCGCGCATTAACGACGATACTATCACTCACATCATCGTAGATTTTTTCGGTGGTGTTGATGGTGGCCTCAATTTCGCGTTCCTGTTCCGGCGTTAACGTTAGGGTGTCACTGATTTCTTCGTCGCGTTCAAATAACTTAATAGCGTACCAGCGCAGTTGCTTCGCCGGCACGACTTCGCGAATTTGGTCACTGATCATACTGATGGCGGATTCTAGTCGGCCATCATACTCCGGATAACTATATTCCGGGATCTTCGTTGCTTCTAGCTGGTTGATCAGTTGCGGCATATGTTGCTTCTTCAGCGCACTAATGCTGACGACGGGCACCCCTAATATGTATTCGAGTTTCTTTAAATTAATTTTCCGGTTGCCTTCTTTTTGCAGGCGGTCCATCATGTTGAGTCCCATGACCAGTGGGATTCCCGTTTCCATTAGCTGAAGCGTGAGGTAGAGATTTCGTTCCAAGTTAGTCGCATCCACCACGTCAAGCAACCGGTCCGCTTGGTCGTTAAGCAGGTAGTTTCGGGTAATAATCTCTTCAGAACTATATGGCGACAGCGAATAGATACCGGGCAAGTCTTGAATTTCAATCTGATGATCTTGCTTTAGCTTGCCACTCTTTCGTTCAATCGTCACACCCGGCCAATTACCGATATGTTGGTTAGACCCGGTCAACGCGTTAAACAGCGTGGTCTTTCCGCTATTTGGATTGCCCACCAAGGCAAGGGTCGTACTCATGTCCATTCGTCATCAACCTCCTCTAACAAAATACAAGCGGCTTCCTGTTTACGTAAACTCAGTTTATAGCCCCGAACGATCAACTCGATTGGATCGCCCAGCGGTGCCACTTGCTTGATTTTAATCAACGTATTATTCGTCAGTCCCATATCCATTAACCGCCGTCGCAACGCTCGGTCACCCAGAATTTTTCGAATGACTCCCGCCTGTTTAACGTGCAGGTCAGCTAAGGACTTCAATTTTACTGGGGATTTATCATCAACGTTTCGAACAACGATCCGCTGCGCAATATCGTTACTGATGGCCAAACGTTGACCTTGAAAGTAGATCATCATGCCAGAGCTATCCGTGGCTAACGAAATCACCGTCACGTTCTTCCCGGCAATCATGCCAATTTCCGCCAAATGCTTAACGAGTCGCGTCTCGCCAATCACTTGGACGATGATGTACTTTCCACGTTCCTTTAATTCAGATAAGGCCTTCACATTGTCACGTCCTTCTACACAGCAATTAATGACTTAAATATAGCATATTTTGGATATAATTTCACATTGTATTTTAATCTTAACATTCATTGGCATCCCTCGTAAAATAACCTTTATCAAATTGGACATATAATAGGAAGGTTTTGTTTTGAAAGTACAGTTGTTGGTAACCTAAAAAGTCCCGGCAAATCGCCAGGACGCTATGATTGTCGAATCATCGACCGCAACTACCCAAACTATGCAAAGTAGGTTACGCCTCACCCGTTTCCGCCGGCGTCATCAACAGATAACCCCAAGCGATTAACAACACTACCGCTGGCACAACCACGGTGAAGTCACCCATCCACTGACGCAAAAATGCGACTAAGCCAGCGCCAATTGCGAAGGTTAACATAATCGTGCCAGTGCGTCGTAATTGCTGACTTGCCGCGGCATCATGGCGCCACGTCGCACTGAAAAAGCTATCAGCAAGTGTTCGCAGGTTCCCCGTCATCATTAACGGCGTGAACGGCCCTGCATTTAACCTTCTGAACTCCTGCAACTCAGCAGCAGCTGCGATTGATAAAAACACCGTTGCAACCTGATCAGAAACCCACGGGCTGATGGCCGCACTGACTAGTAATAGCGCTGCCGCATAGAGCACGATCGTTTCCCTACGCGTCTTATCATGCGCCCCCAACCACGCATGTTCTTGAAGGGCGCGCACAATAATCGTCCCGATAAAGAACGCTGCCAACGATATCAAATAGCGTCCACTGCCAGCGAAGTGACCTTGGCCTAATTGAACACCGAATAGAATTAAATTCCCCGTTTGCAATCCAGCAAATACTTCCCCATGTTCAAGGTAGGAATAGGCATCAAGCCCACCTGCGGCCATGGTCAGTAAGGCCCCAAACGCCGTGCGTTCGTGCCAGACAATTTGTTTCACAATGATCACCTTCCCCTCAAAATGCTGCCTTATTGTAGCAGGAATCTGGAAGGCGAACAAATACTTTAGCTCAAAGAAAACCGCCCCATATTGCTGGTGTGACTGCGCATGCCAGGTGATATGGGGCGATTCTATTGTGTATTAGATTGAGGTTATTGGTGCGAGTTGATTTGGCGTGTTTGAGGGCGAAGTTTAGGCGATGTGAGGAAGTTGATGGTGAAAATATTTTTTAGCGGTGACGTCTTGGGATGGTATGAACCTATACCTAATACATTTCCGTGCACTGCGTTCCTATCCTCGAGCCTAAACGTGTTCCACAAAACTGAAAACTGCACCTAAGTTACTCCCGACATAAAGCCGAAAACCACGCCTTTCTGTCGGGAGTAACTTAGGCTCCGCTTTCAACCCGTTTTGTTCCACACTCTCTGCGTTCTTGTCCTCAAGTCTAAACGTGTTCCGAGAGGCAGGGACTTGCACCCAAGGGACTTCCACCACAATCCCCAAAACCCAGGGATTATGGTGGAAGTCCCTTGGGCTCCAGTCCCTAACCGCCTCTCTCCACACTCTCTCTACTTTGGATACACCGCCAACCGATCTCCCCGCATCGTTACCGTTTGAATCGGCTTTTGGTAAAAGTCAGAGAGCGTCTTTTCGTTCAAAATATCATGCCGGGCACCCTGATCGATGATTTCGCCATGCCGAAGTAACAGCACGTTTTGGAAGCATGGGAGCATCTCTTCCGTATAGTGAGACACCATTAATAATGCTGGATGATCCGGCATTTCGGCGATTTGGGCAACCCGTTTTAGTAATTCTTCACGCGCAAATAAGTCGAGGCCGTTGCATGGTTCGTCCAGGATCAATAGTTGCGGATGGGCCATCATTGCGCGAGCAATCAAAATCAATTGGCGTTCCCCTTGCGAAAGAATGGCGTATGGGCGTCCTAACAACTTAGCACCACCCATGTCAGTTAACACCTGCCGCGCTTCTTCAACGTCGGCCTCCGTTACCTCTTGGTAAACTCCGATACTAGCGAATTTACCAGAGAGCACGATACTTTCAACTGAATCGCCAGGATGCAGTTGATCCTGTAGCGCCGTGCTGACCCAGCCGACCTTGGTCTTTAATTCGGGAATGTTGACGTGACCAAAGACACCACCTAACACTTCAAGGTGACCGCTAGTTGGCCATAAATCACCCTGGATCATCTTTAACATGGTTGTCTTTCCGGCACCATTAAGGCCTAGGATGGCCCAATTTTCGCCCTTCTTCACTTCCCAGTTGATGTGCTTTAAGATTTCTTTGTAGCCTTGACGGGCAACGCCACGGGTGACGGAGACGTCGTCAAATTTTAGGATTCGTTCCATTGGAGCACCTCTTTCGATAATGAGTTAAGTTATGTAGGATTCCCGTCGTGAGTTGGGTGGCGGGAATGTTTTGTTTATTTGTTATTGATGACGTTGTTACGGAGCGGAATCGTTTTAGAGCACGCTGCACACTGTGTGGTACCGGCGACGTGCTTTGCTATTACGTTGTTTTCGGCGCTTGGTTGGCTTTGACTTCTTGGGGTTCAGTTTCCACTGTGAGGTTTGTCTGCCTTAAGAACCTTCTGGCCACCGCGCCGAAACGTGCGAAATAGGGCAAAGACCTGCACATAAATGCCTTTCACCTAAAAGCCCCAAAAACCGGGACAGTTTGCTTATACCATGTGGTACCGGCGACGCACTTTGCTATTACGTTGTTTTCGGCGCTTGGTTGGCTTTGACTTCTTGGGGTTCAGTTTCCACTGTGAAGTTTGTCTGCCTTAAGAACCTTCTGGCCACCGCGCCGAAACGTGCGAAATAAAACTGAGCGTTGCACCTAAGGGCGTCCCACCCAAAAGCCAAGCCCGGGCCCGTTCGCTTACGCAATGTGGTGCTGGCGACGTGCTTTGCTATTACGTTGTTTTCGGCGCTTGGTTGGCTTTTCGTTCTTGGGGTTCAGTTTCCACTGTGAAGTTTGTCTGCCTTAAGAACCTTCTGACCACCGCGCCGAAACGTGCGAAATAGGGCAAAGACCTGCACATAAGTGCCTTCCGCCTAAAAGCCCCAAAACCCGGGGCTTTTAGGCGGAAGGCACTTATGCTCCGGTCTCTGGGCGCCCTATTTCGCACTCTAAAAAAAGAGACCCCAACCCAAACCTCTCTGGGTTCGAATTCGAATCTCTCTTTTATTAATCTAATTAACTCGCGAAAGGAATCAGATTAGTTTTCTGGCGTACTGTACTTGTCAGCTTCAGTAACGAATGGCATGTGGGCACGGAGTTCTGCACCAACTTGTGACAATTGTGAGTTAGCTGAACGTTCACGCATCTTGTACAAGTCTGGGAAGCCGGCACGGTAGTCATCCATAAAGTTCTTGGCAAAAGTACCGTCTTGGATTTCCTTCAAAGCTTGCTTCATAGCAGCCTTTGATTCTGGGCCGATGACACGAGGTCCGATGACGTATGAACCGTATTCTGAAGTGTTTGAGCAATCGGCGTACATCTTGTTGAAGCCGCCTTCGTAGATCAGGTCACAGATCAACTTCATTTCGTGTTCAACTTCGAAGTAAGCCAACTGTGGTGAGTACCCGTCTTCAGTCAAGACTTCGAAACCAGTTTCGATAAGGGAAGTAACACCACCCATAAGGACGTTTTGTTCACCGAAGAGGTCTTCATCAGTTTCTTCCTTGAACGTAGTCTTCAAGAGGCCGGCACGAGCGGCACCGTTACCCTTGGCGAATTCCTTTGAAAGGTCTTCGGCATGGCCAGAGAAGTCTTGTTCGTAACCGTATAATGCGGGAACACCAAAACCTTCTTTGTAAGTACGACGGCAAAGGTTACCTGGGCCTTTAGGGGCCATCATAACAACGTCAACGTTGGTAGGAGGAACGATTTCTTTGTAGTACACGTTGAAACCATGTGAGAAGCCTAATACGTTACCTTCTTCAAGGTTAGGCGCAATGGATTCTTTGTAAACGTCTGACATCACTTCATCAGGAGTTAACATTTGGATCCAGTCAGCTTGCTTAGCTGCTTCTGCTGGGGTGAATACATCGAAGCCGTCAGTCTTGGCAGCGTCAAATGACTTACCTGGACGAACACCGACGATAACATCGTAGCCTGAATCGCGTAAGTTGTTAGCTTGGGCGTGACCTTGGGCACCATAGCCGATAAACGCGATTTTCTTACCTTGCAAATAGTTAGTGGTAACATCTTTTTCGTACAACATTTCTACACTCATGTGAATTCCTCCGATATATGTAATGAATTTTTTATAATTGTGGTGCAACAGTGGTTAACAACCGCTGTTATATGAACGTTCCTGTGACCTTATACGCCTCACCTCCTTAAAGTGTGAGCGGGTAGTTACATGCCGATCATTTCGTTGTTCTTGTGACCTGGGGTAACCCATGGGTAGGCTTGTTCTGCGTCTGAAACTGGGACTTCAATTAAAGTCGTTGCTGGATCCGCAAAAATGTCCTTCATTTGAGCATCCAAGTCTTCATCCTTAGATAACTTGCGGTACTTTAAGCCGTACGCTTCCATTAACTTTTCAAAATCTGGTTGTTGATGGAATTCTGACCGGTAATAGTGTTGGCCGAAGAAGGCGCCTTGCCATTGCCGAATCATGCCTAACACGTTGTTGTTTAACAAGAAGATCTTGATGTTAATGTCTTCGGTAGCGGCAACTTCGAGTTCTTCACTCGTCATCTGGAAGCCACCATCACCAACGAATAAGATCGTTTCCTTGTCAGGTCGAGCTAACTTAGCCCCTAAAGCAGCTGGTAAGCCGTAACCCATTGTCCCAAATCCGCCAGAAGTGATGATTTGACGTGGTCGGTTAAATGGATAAGCGTGAGCGGCCCACATTTGGTGTTGGCCAACGTCGGTAACAACAGTTGCGTCACCGTTCGTTGCGCGCCCAGCGGCAGCAATCACTTCTTCTGGATCAAAGGTATCAGGTTGATCTGCACCCTTTGCCCGATCAGGCTTCGTGCCCCGCCATTCAGCGGTAGTCTTGCGCCATTCAGAAGTGTCACCAGGTTGGGTATCGCTTGCTAAGATAGCTTTTAAAGCAGCCTTAGCATCTGCATTTACCGCAAACTTGGTTTCGAACGTCTTGTTTAATTCTTTCGTATCAATGTCAATATGTAGAATTGTCTTGCCGTCCGTGTAGCCTGCTGGGGTTGGAACTAACCGATCATCGAATCGAGAACCGATGTTGACGATAAAGTCGGTTTCGGCTAACGCCATGTTTGATGCGTAAGTGCCGTGGTGACCACCCATGCCTAAGAATAATGGATCGTCATCTTTCACGTTCCCTAATCCTAGTAAGGTTGAAACGGTTGGTAATTGCCATTTATGTATAAACTCATTGAATTCGTCGGTTGCTTCTGATAATGTGATCCCGCCACCGGCGATTGCAATTGGCTTCTTGGCTTGACTTAAAGCTTTCAATCCGGCTTCAAGCGTTTCAGTTGAGAAGTCTTGACCCTTTGCTTCTGGCTGAGCCTTCGCATCTGGATCAAAGGTTGCTTCACCACCAAGAACATCCTTCGGTAAGTCGATCAATACTGGTCCTTTACGACCTTCTTGTGCGATTTCAAAGGCGCGCTTGATCGTTTGTTGTAATTCAGCAGCGTTCTTAGGTTGGAAGTTGGCTTTAACGATTGGCTTTGAAACGCCGATGATGTCAAGTTCCTGGAAAGCTTCAGTGCCTAAAACGGCGTGTCCAACTTGGCCAGTGAAAACAACTAATGGTACGGAATCCATCATGGCATCAGCGATACCGGTGATTGTGTTACTAGCACCTGGACCACTTGTGACGATAACGGCACCCGTTTTACCAGTTGCTTTAGCGTAGCCCTCAGCTGCATGTGTTGCGCCCTGTTCGTGACGAACGAGGATACAGTTGAAATCGTCATCGTACATGGCATCGAATAATCCTAAAATAACGCCACCTGGATAACCGAAAATTTTGTCTACGCCTTGTTGCTTTAAACTATCGACAAGGATCGCGGCCCCTGATTCAACTTTATTTGCACACAATATTGATTCACATCCTTTCGAGATATCAAACCTAATCTCACGAAACGAAAATGAAAATTAGATTAACTTGTTGGTGTTGCGTTTGTGCTATGTGCTTCGTGATGTGTATTACTTTAACATCTCCGTGAGAATTGTCAACACGAAATCTAATGTTTTTTTAATTTAGTTATGCATTTTGTTTTTTTATACTACTTAATAACGCTGGTGAAAATATTTTAACTTTTTTAATTCAGGATAGCCTTAATACCAGCGCTGGCCGTCAATTTGCTAAAAGCTCATCATTTGATCATCAACAAAATCCCCACTAAAATAACTATTAATATGCAAAAACTTCCTATTAATACACCCGGACACTTTAAGTTTCTCTAATCTAAATTTAAATTTGCTTTACCCCTATCCTTTTGTGATAAACTGTGCTATATTAAACAGAAATGAGAACACGATTAAGAAATTCAACGTGGAAAAAGTAATCGCGCAGGTTCGGCTCAGAGAATTCCGGTAAGCTGAAACGGAATCCAACCCAACGACGAAAGTAGCTCCATGGTAACTTGATTTCTGGCTCTGGCCATTATCCCAGCTGGTACGCAACCGCGTATCAGATAAGACAGTCAATTAATAACTGTAAAATAACGGTGGTACCGCGTTAAAAGCGCCCTTTGAAGAACTCGCTTCTTCAAAGGGCGCTTTCTTGTTGTTCTCAAACGTCACCACCACAGTCGATAACTCACTTAATTCTTTGAAAGGAATGATATCAATGACATCTAGTATTATCCTAGCAACCGCTAATGCACCAATGGCAAAATATTTTGAATCCCAAGGGTTTGATTCACTCTACTTAGACCAAAACTCCGTGGCTGCTCAATTATTAGGCCCCAACACTGATGAAGCGCTCAGCCTACCCGAATATGCCCAGTATCTTAAGTGCATGAGGACCACTACTGATGTCAAGTTATTGGCTGAAGCAGCACCCACCTTTACTGACGCAACCAGCATCGCCGACACGGCCGCAACTTTGGCAGACAACGGCGCCGACACGATCATCATTAACGACTTCGATGCCGAGGGTCACCCCTACACCACCCTTAACTTCAACAAACTGTTGAAGCAGGTGAGTAAACGCTTAGCTGGCACCGACATCGAACTCATGATCAACCTCAGTGGTTTTGAAACTTACGGCTTGAAGGGCATCCAAGAACGCATCAAGATTGCCCGGACCGCCAACATTGACGCCATCACCCTGAGCCAACTGAACATCAAAGCTTTAACCGCCGTTGCACCATTGCTTGCCAAATCCACCGATATTGGCCTGTGCATCGACAACAACCAACTGAACTTCGGGACCGCTCAATCATTGGAACCCGCCTTCATCTTGGATACTTACCACCCAATGATCGCCTCAAACCAGTGGATTCAAAAAACTGGTGAATCGGTGATTACTCGGATTTACATGGGTAACTAAATTTAAATCATTAGAAGTCCCCACTAGCAATCATGCTGGTGGGGACTTTTTCATGTTGATTTGTAAACACTATATAATAGGAAGAAAGGCGTTAATTTTTATGCATTGATTCACCAAATGATTCATGTTTTAATCGTTGATTACCCTTGATATAACAACGTTTATAGGCGGTTGATTTTAATTGGCGTAATTCGACATTGCATTTACCCACTAATTCCAAGATATTCATTCACTTTTATAACTTAGTTTGATTACCAATTATCACAAATTTAAGTCATTTTCTACGGAATTTCATAACGTTTAAGTAATAGATACATATCTTTTACACAACCAACAACGAACCTTTACATCCACTTGCTACACTCTTAGTTGAGGTTAAGCAACGTGAATTCGACCAATTACGGCAACTGCATAGTCAACTTACAAATTCTAATCATAAAAAATTAAGTTGTTCGCCTATGCACTGTCACTAATTGATCGTTTTTGTCTGCTCACCCACCCATCTAAATCTGATATCTGGAGTGATTAATAGTGAAACCAAGAGTTATCGCAAGTGCCTTACTCTGTTCCGCCACCTTGTTGTCCGTTGATGTACCGGCTGTTGTTCAAGCCAGCACCACCGCCCCAAGTACCAGTATTACCGCGAAAGCAGCCCGCCAAGTGACGTTACCAACGAGCTTCGGTGATTTCAACCCCGCTAATGGTCAACTAACTGATGCGCAAAACCAGTTTAAAACCATTAACCCAATTGGCCATCCTCAGGTCACTACAACTTCGGGTATTGCTGGAAACGTCTTAAAATTCGATGGTAGCTCAGCATACAGTATGCCAGTTAGTGACGCCCAATACGCTCACCTAACGAAGGGCATGGCCTTAGAAACCACTTTCCGGTACGATCCTAAAGCCAGCACCTCAGGTGAACACGATATTTTATCTAACCAAAATTCTGGTGGCGTTGGCTTAGGAATCGAAAACGGCGAGATCACCTTCTTTGCCCACGTTGATGGTGGTTACAAGCAACCTACAGCTCGGCTAAAGGCTGGGCAATGGATTCACGCCGTTGGAGTAATCGACCAACAAGCCAAAACCGTTAACCTTTACATCAATGGTCAGTTAGCGGAATCAATCAAGGTACCTGCTGGTCAACTCAAATTTGCTAATAACGCACCCCACTTCGTCCTTGGTGGCGACAGCGCCAGTGGCGGTCGCGCGGAATCAATGATGACGGGTGAAGTTAAAACTGCCCGAATTTACGACCATGCGCTTTCTGCCAATGATGTGACGGCATTAAGCAACGCCGCCCGCGCAGACTTTGTCGCAACGCCTACGCCTACGCCCGAAGCGAATGTTGAACAAACGTTAGAATCACGCTTAGTTGGCGCCGATTCAGTCGCAACTGGTCACACCTATGACTTAGACGTTCACACTCGCCAACAATCAAGCGACGATATTGACCAAATTAGCTACACGGTCAACTATGACGCTGACCGCTTTGAGTATCTCGGTGCCAACCAGTTAATGAAACACGTTACGGTGCAACAAATTGCGCCTGGTCAACTTAAAGTGATTGATAACGCACCATTATCTGGTGATAGCTTTAAGCATTTTGCCAAAACACGGTTGGCACGGCTTCAATTAAAGGCTAAGCCACTGACAGCAGGCAACACCACTTCAACTAAAATCAGTTTCAGTCACGGCGTTGCTTCGATTCAAGGTAAAACGGTGAAGAACCCACAATTCCAATTTGATGGCCAAAAAGCCGTTACGATCCACGCTCAACGCGCTCATGACTTTAACGGCGATGGCATCATCGGTGCCGGTGACGTTGCCTTAGCACCAAAGGATCAACAAGCTGCGGTTGCTGAAAAGGCTGTCATTCGGCCTTACAAGCACGTTATCGTCTTGACCACTGACGGTGGCGGTAACCCTTGGGATCCAAACGGGATGTACTATGCAGAGGGTACCGATTCTCGCCCTCACTGGACCACTAACCCCGCTGTTTTAGCTAAGCGAACGAACACTTATACCATGGATCTGTTCAACAAACAGTTTGCCATGAGTACTAGTGCCCACTCGGTAGTGCCATCTATTTCGGCCCAAAACTACATTTCAATGTTACACGGCCTTCCTTGGGGTACCATGCCATCGGAATACCGGGCCGATAACAGCCGGGCTGGCCAGGAGTATTTTGCCGACTTCGACAAAACTACTGACCAATTCCCATCCGTTTTCAAAGTGCTTCAGGCAGCTAACCCAACCCAAGGTGGTAAGGCCTTTGCTGAATGGAGTCCAATCTTAAACGGGATCATCGAACCCGATGCCGCAGTCTCAACTAAAATCTCATCATCTTTAAAATCCTTCCAAGACGTTGCCGACTACATCGGCCAACCAGAGTTCAACAATACCGCTCTGACCTACATGCAATCCGATTACATGGATCATACTGGTCACTCAACCGGCTTCTACAACGACATCTACTGGGGCGAATATGCTAAATACGATGCGTTATTCAAATCCGTGATGGATAAGTTGATCTCAACCGGTCACATTCACGATACTTTGGTGATTGCCAACGCCGACCACGGTGGCTTAGGTCGCGGTCACGGCCAAGATACCACCCAAACTAACACCAACATCTTCATGGCCCTTGGTGGCGAAACGGTCGATAATGGTCGTCGGCTCAAAGGCGGAAGCAACGCCGATATTAGTTCACTTGTGTTGAACGCCCTCAACGTTGCCCAACCCGCATCCATGACTGGCGAAGTCTTCGATTCATCCGCCTTCTTAGATCAAACGGATCTTGCCAAGAAGCACCGGGACGTCGAAGCCATTACCTTAACTCAGGCTGCAGATCACGCCAACCTAAGTTTAAAGACGCGTGACCACCAACTTAAAACGGCTGACTTACGTATCGATTTAGCCGGTCGAACGTTAGACCAAGTTAAGTTACCTAAGGGCACAACTTTACTTCGGAAGACGGTTAAGGGTAACACGTTGACGCTGACCGTTAGCTTCGACAAGCAACCAACGACGAAGGCCTTTGCTAAATTGACCTTTAAAGATACTACTACCAAGGCTGACGCTAAGGTTATGGTCAAACAGGCCATGGTCGGGACAGCTCAAGGGAACGAAATTTTAGTCGATCTCTTCAACGAAACTGCCGGTCAAAAACCAGATGCTGGTAATGAAACGCAGAAGCCAGAACCAGGTACAGACAGTAACACTCAAACACCTAAACCTGGTACGGACGGCAACACTCAGACGCCTAAACCTGGCACAGACAGCAACACTCAGACACCTAAGCCTGGTACAGATAACAACACTCAAGCGCCTAAACCTGGTACGGACAACAACACTCAGACACCTAAGCCTGGTACGGATGGCAACGTCCAAACGCCTAAACCTGGTACAGACAGCAACACTCAAACGCCTAAACCTGGTACAGACAGCAACACTCAAACACCTAAACCTGGTACAGACAGCAACACTCAAACACCTAAGCCTGGCACGGATGGTAACGTTCAAAAACCACAAACACCAAGCACTAAACCAGCCAAGCACCTCTACGCCACCGGCAAACTCGGCTTCTACAAGTCCACCCACTTCACGAAGTCCACGCTTCACCGCTGGTTTAAGGCTGCTAAGCAAAACCTTTGGCCACGCTTTAGCTTGCTGAACCGGGTTCACACCAAGGATGGCTACCGTTACAAGGTGAAGGATTTGAACCGTAAATCTAAGACCTTCAACAAGGTGGGTTACATCACCACCAACAAGCGACTCGTCACGGCAACTGAGTACACCAGCAAGGTCACGCGCGTTAAGGTGATTGCGCCTAAGGGGCTTAACAGCTTCCGCGACAAGGGCCTCAGCAAGAAGGCGTCCCACTACAACGCTAAGGCTAAACTGTCCGTTAAACGGATCGTCAAAGACGGCCAACACGTTCGCCTTCAACTCAGCAACGGCACTTACGTCACTGCCGATAAGCACCAAGTTCAAGTGATGCATTAACCTCGATTACACCCATCAAGCTACTTTAATTTTAACTACTCCCTCAAACATACAAAAACACCGGCGCATGGCGTCGGTGTTTTTGTATGTCCTATTTAATGTTCCGCTTTAATTTTGAAATAACTCCCGCGAATCGTCCCCGCCAGCTTCGACCGTTGTCGGGCGAATTTGAACTTATCGGCTAATTCAGCTGGCACTTCCATGCCGTCAGACAGCTTAAAGCCAACTGCTCGCTTACCTTCTGGATCGATGCTGTACATCACGTTGATACTTAAGCCATCTTCATAGAAGACGTAAGTCCACTTCGTCCCCTCAACTTCAAATTGAGCGACTTCTAACGGTTTAGCAGCGATTTCCAACTCCCGTTCACTGAGCACATCGTTCACGTACGCCAGAATTTCTGGATGGTCGGCCGCTGGTTCAGTCACGAAGGTGAATTTGAATTTGTTCCAAAAATACCGCGCTTCGTTCGCCCGCAAACCAGCCAAGGCTGAGGCGACCGGTGAACTTTCCAATCCCACTTCTGAAACCGTCTTAAAATCAACTTGGTAGCTCATGTTACTCCTCCTGTTCCGACACGATGTCGGTCTCAATTACGGCGTTCACGCCATTGATACCCTCCATTATATCGCTCGGAAGTGGATTTACCAGTGCTAATTTTAACCGAATTTAACCGTTAAAAGGTGGTGGTCATAATGACCGTCGTTAGCGCACCATCGGGCGTTTGTTGGTGCTGAACATCCGCCGTTAACTGAAACCCAATTTGCTGATAAAACCGTTGTGCACTTAGGTTGTTGTCAAGCACAGCTAAATAGGCCCGGTCATACTCGGCCGCCAGTCGGGTTTGGGCAACCCGCATCAATTGAGCACCGACACCTTGATGTTGCCACGCTGGTAACACATAGATCGACTGCAACTCGCCCCAGCCACTGTATTTTGGCAACCGGGCCTCACCGTATCGACAGACGCCAACGATCTGACCGGTTTCCGTCACTGCCAGTAGCATCGTTCGCCACTGCGTTTCCGGATGCCATCGCGCCTTAGTCAAGTGCGCTAAGAACGAGTCCGGCAGCAACCCCGCATAGGCAGCTTGCCAAGTCTCGTAATAGAGTTCTCGAACGGCATCGAAATCCGTTTTCGAGGTTGCGTTAATTATTTGAATCATGGGTCGTCCCCTCCCTCAATAACCAGTTTAGCGCAACTACGACCTGAACTTAAACCAATAGCGGCACAGACTTCCAAAATCGAAAGTCACGCCGCTATAAGTTCATATTCAAATGTGTTAACAAAACTTCCCCATGACCCCGGCTAACCGGGCTAAATCAACGTTCCCGCCCGAAACCAAGGCAACTACTTTCTTGTTCTTAACCCAGTAATCGTCAATTTTATGAGCTTCCAAAGCAGCCGTTGGCAAGGCCCCGGCGCCTTCTGCGACAACTTTCGTCCGTTGCATAAGGTCCTTCATCGCCCGCGCAATATCCATTTCGTTCACAAGGACCACTTCATCCACCAAATTCCGGCAGATTTCAAAGGTCAAATCACCCGGCGTGGCCACGTCAGTCCCGTCAGCCAATGTGAAATCATCGTGCTGAGTCATGATTTGCCCTGCTGCTAAGGATGACGCCATACCGTGAACGTTTTCGGACTGCACCCCAACAACGTGGATACTGGGGTTATAGGACTTCAACGCCGTTGCGATGCCAGAAATCATGCCACCGCCACCGATGGGCACGATGACCGTATCAACGTCCCACATATCTTCTAGAATCTCCAAGCCAATCGTCCCCTGACCCGCAATCACGTATCGGTCATTGAACGGATCCACGATGGTTTTACCTTCGCGTTCGGCCCGTTCCGCCATCCACGCGTATGAGTCGTCAAAGGTTGCCCCGTGAATATCAACACTAGCGCCGTACCCTGCTGTGGCATCCCGCTTCATTTGAGGGGCTTCTTCAGGCATCACGACGGTTGTTTCGATGCCCAGCAACTTACCAGTCAGTGCCACACCTTGAGCGTGGTTGCCGGCAGAGGCCGCGATAACGCCGCGCGCTTTTTCAGCATCCGTTAGATGATTAATTTTGTTGTTGGCGCCCCGAAACTTAAAGGACCCGGTCAACTGGGTATTTTCCAACTTCAAAAAGACGTCACCACCCGTAACGTTGCGGCTCAAAAACATCGACTGCATGAGTGGTGTTTTGCGGGCATATTGACCCACAATGGTTCTGGCCTCCTGAATATCGTGCATGTTCACCAAATCATATGTACTTGAAACGACGCTGTTTGTGCTTGCATTAATCATTTTGACCACTCCTTTATGTTTGTTTGTAAATTAGCGTTAAACGCGAAAAAACGCCCACAGACCATTACAGTCCATAGGGCGTTTCCGCGGTACCACCTATTGTTTGCTTCTCAAAATAAAGCCTCAAGCTTACGTTCGTTGCCGAAGATAAGCCGTCGCTGTAATGGGCGCTCCCATCGGCAACTGTTGTCGTCACCGCCACTCCAAGATGATCTTCACCCTGACGTCCAACCTACCATCTCACCACTCGGTAGTCTCTTTAGAAGGTTGCCAGCGTTACTGTTCTTTTCAACGTGTTTGATTCACATTCAATTGGTTAGCTTGTGGGGTTATCATATCGGTCTCAAAAAAGAATGTCAATCAAAAAATGACATTTTTTATAATTAGTATTAGATTCTTGGTAAAATAGCTTTTTGGCAAATGCCAAGTAAAAAAAGCCGTGGCTAACCATGTTCAGGCCACCACGACGTTCTCAATTTAATTCAGTTGATTAACACTACATCTCATCGCTGGTTGGTTCCGACAACCGCAGTTCCATATCAATGTGTGGAATATTATCCTCCAGATAAACGTCCGAAACCGCCTTAAACCCAAAGGATTCGTAAAATGCCTTGAGGTAGTTCTGCGCCGCGATTTTCACGTCCCGTTCTGGGTAGCGCGCTTTAATTTCAGCAATCGTTGCCGCCACGACTTGGTAGCCAAGGTGTTGTTCTCGGAACCGTTTGATCACTAGCACCCGGCCAAAACTCATGTGAACGTGGTCAGCGTGCTCAACAATGCGAGTATACGCCGCAAATTCAGCATTAACCGTGAGCATGACGTGTAGCGCTTGGTCATCTTGATCATCAATTTCTTGATACGGACAATCCTGTTCAACCACGAAGACCCGAATCCGCTCCTTGGTGATCATCAATAACTCTGGCACCGTCAATTCCGATGTTTTCTTAACTGTTACTTTCACCTTGGTACCTCCTAAAATAATGGTTATGTCTCGTTTTGTGCACGTTTATTTATTATAGCAGAGTATAGTGTGCGGAGCGAGACGGGTTGAGCGCAGCACGATTCGACGAAGTCAGAAGCCTTGGAAATAACAGTTTAAGTAGCGCCGAATTTTGTAGCCTGAACGAGCGCTTTTCAATGCGGCTTTGGCGAGCGAAGCGATGACAAACAGCCAACACTTACACTGGACACAAACGTAAGTCGATCAACCTTCAAACTGACTATTATAAAGTTCTGCATACTCCCCATTTTGCGCTAACAACGCCTCATGCGTCCCACGCTCAACCACCTGTCCCTGATCGATCACTAAAATCTGATCAGCAGCCTGAATCGTCGATAACCGATGGGCAATCACAAAACTAGTCTTGCCGGTCATCAGGCGACTCATTGCCCGCTGAACGTCGGCTTCGGTATTACTATCAATGGCAGCGGTGGCTTCGTCCAAGACTAAAATCGGTGCGGCGGCTACGAACGCTCTGGCGATGCTGAGTAATTGTCGTTGCCCCTGCGACAGCGCGCTGGCATTTTCCCGTAACTCGGTGTCATACCCGCCTGGTAACTGGCTGATAAAGTTGTGGGCATTAGCTGCTTGAGCCGCCTGTTCGATTTCCGCATCCGTCGCCTCTGGTCGACCCATCCGCAAATTTTCGCGAATCGTCATACCAAATAAAAACGATTCCTGCTGAACCACCGTAATTAAGTGGCGAAGGTCGTCCCGTCGCAACGTGGTAACATCTTGGCCGTCTAATAACACTCGACCACTTTGCAACGGATACAGGTTCGTCAACAGATTCATAATGGTCGTCTTCCCCGCACCCGTTTGGCCAACCAGCGCCACCATTTCACCCGGTTCTGCAGTTAAATTAATATCCTTTAGAATCACTCGGGTATCATCGTACGCAAATGACACGTGGTCAAAGGTCACTTGCCCTTTCGTTGTCAGCATCCGCGCGGCATTTGGCACATCGCGTTCCGGTTCAGCATCGATCACTTCAAAGACCCGTTGGGCGCTGACCAGCGAGAGTTGCAGGGTGTTGATTAGGTCCAGTAAGTTGTTGATGGGGCCCGTGAAATTGCGGAGGTAAATCAGGAAGGTGAAAATGACCCCAACCGTGATCAGATGATTGCCGCCTAAAATCGACAGTGCCCCCACCGCCGTAATCAGCACGTAAACGACATTATTTGTCATATTGTTAAACGGCCCGATGATGCTGGACAGGGCCTGTGCCCGAAACGCCGCTTGGGTGTAGTCCCGGTTCGTGGCGTCAAAAGTTGCCATGGTGTCATCAACGTGGTCAAACAATTGAACGACCTGTTTTCCCGAAACTGACTCTTCGATTTGTGTGTTGAGGCTTCCCAACGCTTGTTGTTGGGTCATGAACGCCTTTTGGGTGATCTTCGCGATGCCTCGCGAGAAGAAGTAAGTCGCTACACTCCCCAACAACGTGATACCGGTCAGTACCGGCGATAAAATCAACATAGCGATACCCATCCCCACGATGCTGATGATCCCGGTAAACAACTGCACGAAAGTCTGCATCAACGCCGTATTGATATTATCCACGTCGTTCGTCAAGCGACTCATCACGTCACCGTTGTCGTGGGTGTCAAAATACCGCATGGGCAATAACTGCAAATTCGCAAAAATATCGTGTCGAATCGCAGCACTAGTCGCCTGCGCAACTTTAATCATGATGCTGTTTTGAAAGTAGGTAAAAACGCTAGCAATCAGGTACATCACCGCCATAGCGCCACAAACGATCATCAGCATGCGTACTTGATGGTGCGCAATGTAGCGGTCGATCACGATACCGTTGATTCGGGTCCCGACCACCGTGACCACCGTTGTGACGATTGTCAGTAAAAACACCACAACTAACCGCACCCGGTACGTTGCCAAATACTGCCAAAGTCGCCGCACCGTTTGTCGCCAGTCGCCAACGTCGACCTTTTCCCGGTGCACGTTTCGCGGCACGCGTCGATTAATTTGCATATTGGCCACCTCCTAGCTGGGTTGTGACAAGGTCGCGATAGAAGGTCGAGCGTTGCATCAGTTCATCATGCGTCCCCTGAGCTGAAATCTGGCCGTCCGTTAACACAATAATTTGCTGGCAGTCCATCACGTTGGTCACTCGTTGTGAAATAATCAACGTCGTCTTACCAGCCCGCGTCTCTTGCAGGCGTTGTTTGATTCGCGCGTTAGTCACCTGATCCACCGCACTGGTTGCGTCATCCAACACCAAAATAGGCGCATCGGTGGCAATCGCCCGGGCCAGATTCAACCGCTGGCGTTGTCCACCCGAAAAGTTTTTTCCGAGTTGTTCCACCGGCGCATCAAGTTCACCCGGGAGTTGATCGATAAATTCATCGGCATCCGCCACGTGCGCAGCGGCCACCAACGTATCGGTAGTTGCATTTGGTACCCCGTACGCGAGGTTTCCGCGTACACTTCCCGAAAATAGGAGTGAATCCTGCAATGCCACCGCAACCTGTTGGTGGACTGTCGCCAGTGGTAGGCGTTGAATATCGACGCCACCAATCTTGATTTGGCCGCTATATTGGTCAAAACTTCGCGTCAGCAGATTGATCATCGAACTTTTACCAGAGCCCGTTGCCCCAATGATGCCAAGCCACTGGCCATCAGGCACTTGTAGCGTCAAATGGTTCAAGATGGGCCGACTCTGTTCGTAGCCAAACGTCACGTCTTCAAATTGCAGCGAACTATCAGCCGGTTGTGCGGCGGTTACCTGCACCAGTTCTTCGGCTGGTTGTTCGTCCAGCACCGCCTGAACTCGCGCCGAACTCGTAATCGCTCGCGAAAACGAGGTAATGATGTTAACAGTTTGAATCATCGCCGTGGTGATTTGGATCATGTAGTTCACGAAAGCGATAATTTGGCCGTTACTGATGGTATGACTGATTGCGAGTTGCCCACCGTACCCTAACGCGAACACCACACCGAGGTTGAGCATCAGCTGAATCACCGGTGATAGTGGTACCGTGGCTAGCGTGGCTTTTTGACTGGTTTGCTGCAGGTTATGATTACTGGTGTTAAACCTAGCCAACTGGTGGTCTTCTAACACATAAGCTTTGATGGTCTTCATCCCTAATAAGTTCTCACGCATACTCCGGTTAACGCCATCAACCGCTTGCTGCATTTTGGTGTAAAGCGGCACACTACGCTTCACAACGACTAGTAGAAAAATGACTAGAATCGGCATGATCACAAATAAAATCGGCGACAGATCCGGACAAACGATCACCGACATCACAATGCCCCCAAGCAACAGCATCGGTGACCGCACCATCCCCCGTGTGACTAGCATCACGAGGTTTTGCATCTGGGTGACGTCGTTGGTGATTCGGGTAATCAACGTAGCGGGTGCTAAACCACCCGGCTTGCGATTCAGTAGAGCGATTCGAAGCAACCGTTCCCGTAACGCCTCCCCCATTTTTAGTGAGGCGTAAGTCCCCAAGGTCCCACTACCGGCGCCAAATCCAAGGCCAAGAATCGCAAACATCAACATTAACGCCGCATGACTCACCACGTAATTCAAATCGTGCTGCGCCAATCCCCGGTCGATAATCTGCGACATCAAGGTGGGTTGTTGGAGGTCACACGAGACTTCCCCCAGCATGATCAGCGGGGCTAAAAAGAAGCACCACCGCGCTCGATGATGCAGGTGTTGCAAAATAATGCCAAACAAGGTTCCTCAACTCACTTTCTCTCCTGACAAATGGCAAAGCTTGACGATCACAAGGTCATTAAATCACTTATAATATACCAGCGATGCGCTAAAATGCCGTCTGTTTAGCTTCACTTCTCAAAAAACGCACAAAAAAAGCGCACGAATCCCCTCAACCTAGTAAGGACTAAGGATCCGTGACGCTATTTCAGTGTAGCTTATCCTACCGCAAAATAAGCGGTTTGTCGATTAGAAATTTGGTTCTGACGCATACCGAGCGACCAAGAAATTATACAGTGGTCGGTTGAAATGCGTGTATTCGATGGCATCCACAAAGTCAGCGGTCACCATGTCGGCATCGTGACCAGTCTCAAGTTTTTGCACCCAAGTTGGGTCAACGAGGAGTTGTTGCCCGACTGCGGCGAACTCGGCATTTTGTAATAGCCCCGTCACGTCTTGCCGATTGCGAACGCCGCCGACACCAATTAGTGGCTTGCGCCCAGCTAAGTAGTCGTGGAGGTAGGCTAAGATCGACTTATCTTGATACTCAGTCGAACGCGACTTCCGGTCGTAGTTACTGAGTGAGACGTGGAGATAATCTAAGCGTGTTTCAGCGAGTTGATCAACTAAATAGAACGTATCGTCCAGCGTAATTCCCGGTTCTGTAAATTCCTCTGGTGAGAACCGATAGCCCACTAAGAATGGCCGGTCAGCGTACTGGTCAACCGCCGCGAAAACGCTCGCCAGTAGTTCCTTAATAAAGGTGTAGCGATTCTCGCGACTGCCGCCATACTCGTCCGTCCGTCGGTTAGAATGTGGTGAAAAGAACTGTTGAATCAAGTATAAGTTGGCCCCGTGAAGTTCGATGCCATCAAAACCCGCCTGAATCGCGCGGCGAGTTGCCTCGCCAAAGGCCGCAATCGTGGTGTGAATTTCATCAACCGTCATTTCACGTGGGACTGCCGACTTGGCCTTACCATTCCCGTGTTGGGCGGCAACGGCACTGGCAGATACGGCCTGCTTGCCGTTCAAGGCTTCCGGCGTACTCATTCGACCGGCGTCAAAAATCTGAAGAATTGCGCGCGCACCTTGGTTTTTGATTGTGCTAGCAAGTTTCGTTAATCCTGGCAAATAGGCATCATCGGCGATACTCAGTTCGCCTTCCCAGCCCTTACCACCAGCTTCAACGTTCGCAACGCCGGTAATTACCGCACCGACTCCGTTAGCCCGTTCGGCGTAATAGTTCAATTCATCGGTTGTGATCGTCCCGTCAAAGAAACTCTGCAACGTCGTCATCGGCGACATAAACAGCCGATTTTTAACCGTAATCCCTGATTTAAATTTAAATGCGTCATCATAAGTGACCATTAATAAAACCCTCCACTATCTAAAATAGGGTTCGACTGCGGATTGCAACCGACCCCAATCAATGACTAATTACTTGTTCAATACCGCGATCACAGCCTCACCGACACCCTTAGCGGATTGTGGGTTCTGTCCCGTGACTAACCGCCCATCAGTGACAACGTGTTCGGTGTAGGGGTCGCTCTTGGTGTGGTGGGCACCAGCTGCCTTAAGCGCATCTTCAGCTAAGAATGGCACATCATCAGTCAACTGATTGATTGCCTCTTCTTCATTGGTAAAGCCGGTTAATTGCTTCCCGTCGATAAAGGCGTTGCCATCAGCATTTTGAATCGCCAGCAACCCCACTACTCCGTGGCAAACGGCCGAAATAATGCCACCGTTATCATAAATTTGTTTCGCCAACTGACCCAGTTCCTGATTCTTGGGGAAATCCCAAACGGTCCCGTGACCACCCGCAAAGTAGATGATGTCGTAATCAGCCGCGTTTACGTCACTTGGCTTCAACGACTGTCCTAACGCCCGGTTTTGGAAATCGGCATCGGTGTAAAACGTTAAGTTAACATCGTCTAACTGATCCGCTGCAATGCTTCCGGGATCCAATGGTACATAGCCACCAGCGGGACTGACGTAATCGACGTTGATCTGGTTGTCTGCCATCACTTGGTTAAAGTGAGTCGCTTCACTCAACCATACGCCAGTTGCGCGGTTAAGCGTGTCGAACTTTGCATGATTGGTTAATACGATCAAAGCTTTTGTCATAGGGGTAACGCTTCCTTCAATTTTAATTAACCATTTTTACTTCTGGTTACGAAAAGTAAGTTCTAAATCTCTGTCCAAAGCTTACGTTGGTTGGCTAACGATGTCAAACATTTTAGTCTGATGTTCTCGTTTTGAGACATTTATCGTATTTACGCTTGTGCCCAGCGTAAGCATGTTTAGTTTGTGAAATGATTATGGGTTTCTATAGTGGAAGGATGCCGCGGGAGGCTCCGGCGCTATGCGGGGACTGGAACGCAGTGGCCAGCCTACGAGCTAGGAATGGGCAAAAACCGCCCATGCCGGATCTCTCCGGACTGGCGTATGACTAAAGCACTCGCACCCCGAACCCCACGGGGCACGACTGCTTAAGTCATACCGACACTGCTGAGCCCCGCGCGCCTCCGCCTCCCGCTACATGGCGCGCTGTAGTTGACCAGAACATCTGATTGTCACATTCTGAAGCTGACGAAACTGCGTGATGACAACGTTGAATGATAACCCAACACGCGAAAATAATCGTGGTCAATGTTCAGTAACCGTAATGAATCAACGATTGCGCAGTGCTAAATCTGCCGGTTGTACGTCATGTTTGCGTGAACTTAATACCGTTGCGTTGGCATTAAGCAGGTATTGATGCTTATCCATCGCGATTATGGAACGGTAACTGCTGATCAATTCTGCGTTTGTCGAATCAACGTTAGTGTTATTGCGATATCGCCGCAAGATGTCCAGCTAAGCACTTGAGATGGTCTACAACAGTGCCGAATTGCGCCAACGTAAGATTTCGGTCAGCGGCTAGGTGGATGCTGTGTCGCGATAATTGGTGGTTGTTGGCGCTCTTCCGACAACCGCCAATTATCGGGGACGAATCTAAGACTCGCGCGGGTTTTGGCGAGGCTTAGATTCGAGGGCTGAGACCGCCCTTTGGCTCAGGCCGGCCCCACAGCAGGAACCTAGCCGCTGACCGGAATCGACCGTTTACGCAAATTTCACTTCACAAACTAAGCAGAAAAATGCTTACGCTGGACACCAAGCGACAGCAAAAAAGCAACCACCAACAAACACGTCGGCGGTTGCACGCAATCAATTCAAATTTAAGTTAATCCAAAACGGGGTCTGTCACTAACCAGCCGTTATCAAGTAGTTGGTGGTACTTCTTACCAACGGGAACCCACAATTTCGCTTGGAGGATACTCCGAAGTTCATCCCAGAACAGCGGATCTGCACGTTCCGTGTCGGATACATTGAGGTGTAAGTACTCACCGGTTTCGGTTTTTGCTACAACGAAGGGGTAGAACACCTTCGTAATTTGAGCAGCAATGATATTTGCCATTTTTGTATCGTGATCAAGCAACATGTGCCTCACGCTCCTTATCGTTGTTGATGACTATAGTATGCCGAATTAACCTTAAGGAAACCCAAAAAAGAAGTAATAAAAAGCTTAAGTCCCTCATTGGTTTCCAACTTGTCTCTAGCATAGTCTGATTAACGATTGGCTACCTTGACCTAAATCAAGTGACAAAAATGTTTCATGTGGAACATTTTAGCGATAATTGTTCAGCAAATTAGCTGAATGATGATTATTTTCAGATAACTAGCTATCTAATGATGTGTCAAATTGGTGTCAAATCAACAATCTAGCCTGTTTCACGTGAAACACTGTCAGCCACCACACTACATCGACGTACTGTGCAACGGTTGCCGCCGATCCGGATACAACTCAGTCGAAATATGATTAATTGCGGCCGGCGCTTCCCCAAACCCACTAGAAATCAGCTTCACTTTACCGGGATAGGTTGAGGCATCACCAATACCGTAAATGCCGGGTTCAGACGACATCATAAACTCGTTAACTACCAACGCCCGACGCTCCAGCTCAAGGCCCCAGTCTTTCAACAAATGATTATCCGCAATAAAGCCGTAGTTCACTAATAAGGTATCAGCCGTAAGTGACTTAGCGGTGTCACCTTTGTTTTCCTGTAATTCGATTTGAACGCCCTCACCCTGAGCGGTCACACCAGTAATGTTAAACGGTGTCACTAGTTCCACGCTAGACTGCTGCAACTGTGCAACACTGGATTCCAAGCCCCGGAAGTTATTACGCCGGTGAATGATTGAGACGTGGTTCGCGATTGGCGCCAGCGCTAACGCCCAGTCAATCGCAGCGTCCCCACCACCCGCAACCGCCACGTTTTTACCGGCAAAATCAGCTAACCGTTTAACGAAGTAGCGGACCTGTCTACCATCCAACGCGTGGTCGTAATCGCAAGCTAATTGACGTGGGGTAAAGGCACCGCTCCCTACTGAAATCAAAATCGTTTTCGTGTGGGTCGTTCGCTTAGACGTGGTCAGAATAAACGTGCCGTCCGCCTTTTTTTCAAGTCCAGTCACTTCTTCTGATAAGTGGATCGACACTTGATCTTGGACCTCGGCCAATTGCTGTTTCAAGTTGGCGATCAGCTCAGACCCCTTCCCTGACACAAAGCCTGCAATATCGTGAATCGTTTTTTCCGGATACAGCGCTTCGACCTGGCCACCTAACTCTGGCAGGCTTTCGATTAACTGGGTATCCAAATTCCGCATTCCCGCATACATGGCCGCAAACATCCCCACGGGACCACCGCCAACGACGGTTAAATCATATAAATGCTCATCACTTTGCATCAGCACGCCTCCTAAAAACTGGTTGGTTTAACCTCACATGACTATGTAAGCACCAGTTATCCTTAAACTTAATACTCGGCAATTTATCACTTCCACAAGATAACTGTCAAGCAGCGATTCACGCCGCAGACTAACGATCCGTTATTTTTGACCCCATTGATAACCGCACCACCAACCGTTTTGTCACTACTACATCGCTAAATTCGGCACCGCCTGATAAAAATCTTCGTCTTGACACGGTCACTGAAACTCGCTAGACTAGCCCGTATTCTTTAATCATTTTCTAATAATACGAATCACGTTGAAGAGATGAGTAACTGTCAGTCACGTCGTCAGAGAACCCGGATGGTGAAAAAGGGACCCCCGTGACCACAGCGAATATGAACTCGGAGTTGTCAGTCAGTTCACGCTGATTGACCGGTCGTCCCCGTTACCAGACTAGGTATCAAACCGGTACCGAATTGAGGTATGGCAACTGCCATACAAAACTGGGTGGTACCACGCAAACTGCGTCCCTTCATAGCATTTAAGCTGTGAAGGGCTTTTTGTATCCCCAAGGAAGGTGATTTTTATGAACATTCAACAAATGCGTTACGTACTCGCCGTTGTCGATAACGGCAGCTTCCACGCCGCTGCCAAAAAATTATACGTGTCACAGCCCAGCCTCTCTCACGGTATCAAAGCACTAGAACTGGAGCTCAACGCACAACTCTTTAAACGGACGCGGCAGGGCAACTTTTTAACGCCTGCCGGTACCCAGTTCGTGAAACACGCCCGTAAAATCGTTGGCGATGTTGAGAACTTACAGCACCGCTTTGCGAACGTGCATCACGACCATCAAAGCTTCGCTATCGCCAGTCAATACTGTGCGGCATTGTCGCCCCTATTAACGTCACTCACGACAAGCTATCCCGACTATCAATCATTTCGCTTAGTCGATGGCGACTACCAAAAAATCATTGCGGAAGTTGCTCAGTTTCATTGCCAACTGGGCATTCTCGCCGTGGCAGACCTTGATTTACCACAATTAACCAACACGTTGGCGCAACAACACCTCGTTTACGAAACCCTCAGCACTTATCAAACGCAAGTATTTCTGCGACCAACGCATCCGTTAGCTGACAAGGCCGAACTCCGGTTAGCTGATCTGACCGCGTACCCTCACGTTATCGCCACCCCCGACACCCACCCTAGTTCGACCCCGACCATTACTTGCAATGATCCGTTAACAACGGTCGACCTCATCCGAGAGTCCGATGCTTACGCCACCGACCTCGGTCCACTCACGACACCAGCCTCGGTTGGGCTGATTGCCAAAAAGTTAACGGGCGCTAATACGATCCACGTCCTCCTGATTCGAACCGCCAACACCGACATTCCGCCAATCGTGGCAGCGGCCCGGCACGAGCTCCGACAGTATTTTAACCATCACCAACAAATCGGGGCTTGATAGAATTTAACTATGCCGGTCCGTGCGAATTACCGGCAATCATCATCATCAAAGCGGTTCAAATTCTCGTCAGTGATAAATTTTAGCTATTGCGAACGCCTTGCCAGTCAATTAAAAACTGATTAGAATAACATCAAAATTAAATACCGCACAGGAACAATGACAAGATGAGTACGAGTCACCCCACCATTAATAGCGAGCCTGAGATGGTGCAAGCAGGTCACGTGGGGCCTCCGAAGATGGTCTTGGAGTTTTACGGGTGAGCCAACGTGTAAGCCCGTAACGATCAGCCGCCGTTATCAGGCTGTCAGCGTCATCTCGAGTGATGCCGCTGACCTTGAGGATTTAACAATGATGTTGAATTAAAAAAAGGTGGTACCACGCCAAGCGCGTCCTTTTTCAGAGCAATCTGAAAAAGGGCGCGTTTTTTGGTCCACCAACCATGATGAATAGAGGGTGTTGTTATGAGTTACGACGCAATTTGGGCGGATCAACGCATCAACAAGAATGAAAAAAGTAAGTTAAAAGAGGACGGCCTAGACGTCTTCAAGGACCTTCCGGAGTTGATCAAGCATCCCTTCTCGGAAGTTGATAAGAGTTACTACATGTATTTTAAATACGCTGGCCTAACGGTTCAAAAGCCGCAGGAACAAGGTAACTTCATGTTTCGGATCAAGATTCCCGGCGGGCGCATCAACCTGAAACAGGCTGACTTGATTGCTTGGATCGCCGAGACTTACGGCCACGGCTTCGTTGATTTAACGACCCGGCAAGCCGTTCAGTACCACTGGATTCCCTTTGTGAAACTGCCGGAATTGTTCGACCAACTGAACGAAGTTGGTTTGACCACGGCCGGGGCCGAAGGTGACATCACCAGAAACGTGGTCGATAACCCGCTTTCCGGCATCGACCCCAACGAGTTATTCGATACCCGCGAAACGGTGCTCCAAGTTTACGAACGGTTCCAAGGTAACCGCGATTATTCAAACTTGCCCCGGAAGTTCAAGATCTCGATCAACAGTAACATCTACAACGCCGGCAACGCGGAAATCAACGACTTAGCTTTGATTCCAGCGACCAAGGCAATCAACGGTCAAACCGTTCAGGGCTTCAACGTTAAAATCGGTGGCGGCCTCGGCATGGTCCCTTACTTAGGCCTTTCAACCAACATCTTCGTGACCCCCGACCAAGTCGCTGACCTAGCGGAAGTCGTCGTTCAACTCTATCGGGACAACGGTCCTCGTCGTAGTCGGGCGAAGGCGCGGTTAAAATTCCTGATCCAAGACTGGGGCATCAACAAGTTTGAAGCTGCCATCCGCGAACAACTTCCCGACCTCGAAACGGCTGGTCACAGTGAAGTCCGCGGCTGGTCCAACGGAGGTAGCGCACTGGGCATCCACGAACAAGCCCAAAAGGGTTATTACTACGTTGGTGTTTCTGTTCCCACCGGTCGGATCAATGCCGAAGACTTCAAAGCATTTATCGACATTGCCCGGCAATACGGTCGTGACGAAATCCGCTTTGATCACGAACAGAATCTCATCATCCCGTGGATTCCAGCGGCCGACCTCGAAACGGTTAAGGCCAACGAGATCTTCACCCGCTTCAACACGAAGCCTGAAACATTACTAGACTTGGCAACAACCTGTACCGGCGCTGAATATTGTAACCTCGCCAATTCACATACTAAGGAAATCTTCGAGCCGATCCTCAACGCCTTGGACGCCCGCTTCACCTTTGAAAAACCAGTTGCCATCACCTTAACCGGGTGTGGTAACAACTGTGCGCACCGGAGCATTGCCGACATCGGCATTGAAGGGGTCCATGCCCGGACCGCTGACGGCGATAAGGTGGAAGGTTATCAGTTCTCGGTTGGTGGTAGCCTTCTCGATGGCGGTCACTTTAACGAGAACCTTAAAGGCAAGGTGGTAGCCGACCAAATCGTCGACGCCACGGCCAGTCTGCTACAAGATTACCAAGATAATCTGCAAAACAGCGAAAGCTTCTACGAGTACTACCAGCGTCAAGGAACGGACCACTTCCAAACGGTCCTGACCCACTACTTTGATCAATTGAAACCGGAGGAAATTGCGAAATGAAAGTGAAGATTATTTATACCAGCCTAACCGGCAACACCAAAGAAGCCGTGGACGTTCTCAGTGACGCCCTCACCGATAAGGGCGCCGATGTTGAAGCATTTGACGGTGATGATGGCATCGAAGTGGACGACTTCTTTACCGATGCCGATGCGTACGTGATTGCGAGTTACACCGATGGCGATGCTGAGTTGCCAGACGGCATCATTGATTTTGCCGATGACGTTGAGGATGCCAATCTCAACGGGTTTAACGTTTCGGTTATCGGTACCGGCGATACCAGTTACGACGACTTCTGCAGTGCCGTTGACGACATCGAAGGTCGCGTCAAAGAAGCCGGCGCCAACATCATCGCGCCCGGACTGAAGATTGAACTCGCCCCCGATGACGAAGCGACCGAAGCCCTCAAGCAACTTGCAGCAACGATCACCAGCATTTAACACCCATCATTTAATTTAAAGGAGATGACAAGTTATGGCGACAGGCATCATTTACGTGCTTCACGGCCGGCGTAATAAGCTTCCTAAGGCCAACATTCAACTACTCCGCGACTTCATCGAAACGACTGGAACGCCAGCTTGTATCGGCTTCCTTGAAGGTAAGCAACTCACCCTTGAAGATGGCTTACGCCAGTTGCAGGAACAAGTTGACCACATTATCATCGCGCCGGTGCTGCTCTTCGCTGCCACCCACGTGAAACAAGACATTCCACGACGGGTACTGGCAACGGTCTCACCGGATGTGTCGCTGACGTTCCTCAAACCGCTGGCAACGACCAACGCCGTTTACGACTTTCTGCGGGACCAAATCAGCGACGCCTTAGCGGAGAACCCCGAGCGACCAGTTCTCCTGATTGCTCACGGTACCCCGCACTACAACGAACCTTACACCCAGTTGAAGGCCATCGCCGAACACCTTGAAGACGACTTAGGCGTCACCGTGCGTTGCGCTAACTATATCGGACATCACCTGATTCAAAACGTCGTCAAACCGGACAGCGAGCCACTGATCGTCCAACGCCTTTTCTTGACGGACGGGCGCTTGGCCAACCGGATTCGTGACCGGGTCACAGCGATTCAACCCGACAGCATCTTTTTACCAACCCTAGAAGACCACCAAGTCATTACGCAGGCCCTGCAAGAGCGCCTCAACGCGGTGAATCAGGTGTCATCAAACTAAAAAACTACTATTATTACTGGAGGCATTTGAATGACCGAAAAACCACGTACCGATAAAGTCATCGTGCTTGGCATCGACGGGTTAGACTCCCGCACCGCCAACCGACTTGTAAACGAGGGCAAGATGCCCAATCTGAAAAAATACCTTGAACGGGGTTCCGCCCACAAAGGCATCAAACTACTGGGATCCGTTCCCACGATTACGCCACCTTGCTGGACGACGTTAGCCACCGGCGCCTATCCGGGCACGCACGGCATCACCTGCTACTGGCGCCAAGCCCCTGAAAGTCTGGACGCCGTGGTCTACAACATGGACTCCCGCAACTGCAAGGCCGAACCAATCTGGAACGAAACCACCAAGAACGGTAAGAAAACCATGGTCTGGCACTGGCCAGGTTGTTCATGGCCCCCAACTTCAAAGAGTCCCCTCTTGAGCGTTGTTGATGGTACCCAACCCGGTTCCGTAAACATGGGTGTTGCGCAAATGGACTGGGAAAAGATCATCTACGCCAATGCCGATATCGAAAAGGACCACTTCACCGGCCACACCGATAAAGCTGCCGGGGTTGGGTGCAACATCACCGATTTGGGTGAAGTGCTAAAGAACCCATCTAGTGAAGCTTCCGACGAAGAAGACGAAATGATGGAACTCTGGTGGGGCGACAAATCCCGTGAAGGCAACGAGATTCGGACCTACATCAAAACCTTAGACGACACCGAAATGATGATTGGCGCTAAAGTGGCGTACGATCAATTCTTCACTGGCATCAAACCCGCTGAAGGTTGGGCCAACGCCCCAGAAGGTGCCTTAGAATTCCACTTCGTCGTTTCCGGCGGGACTGAGGAACGCATCGCCCTCATCACCAAGGGCGCCAACGGTGACTACGATGCCGTTGCCCTCTACCACACCAAGGATGACGCCGAACCATTCGCGGTCATTCCCAAGGGGAAAATGGTTTCTGGCATCATCGATGACGTCACCAAAAAGGGTGCCACAAAGCCAAGCTGCCGTTCTTACAAGATTTTGGAACTCTCACCAGACGGTAAAAACCTCCGCTTCTGGATCAGCAACGCGCTAGATACCACTAACAGCATGCTGTGGTCGGATAACGACCTGTTCCACGACATCGTCAAAAACGTCGGCCCAATTCCTCCCGTTAGCCTCATCGGCGGTGAAGACGCCGAACTCGTTCGCGAAGTCTTCATCCCATCTTGGGACATCTACTGCCAGTGGCAAGCAGATTGCCTAGAGTACCTCCTACAGCACAAGCAGTTCGACGCCATCTTCAGTCACCTGCACAACGTGGATTGCGCTGGTCACCAACTCTGGCACTTAGGTAAAACCTTGGAACCTTGGAAAAATACCGATGAAAAGGTCTACCAAGGCTTCATCGAACGGGTCTTCCAACAAACCGACGACTACATCGGCCGCTTCCTGCATTTCTTGGACGAAGGCTACACGATCTTCGTCGTTTCCGATCACGGGTTGCTGGTCGGCGAAAACGTTCCCCCAATCTTGGGTGAATACGGTGGCTTGAACGTCTCCGTCATGGAACAACTCGGCTACACCACCCTGAAGACGGACGCTGATGGTAACAAGATCGATGAAGTGGATTGGGATAAAACCACCGCTGTTCAGATTCGTAGTAACTACATCTACATCAACGTCAAGGGTCGTGACAAGCACGGTATCGTGGATCCAAAGGACAAATACGACCTTGAAGAACAGGTCATCAACGACCTCTACAACTACCGCGACCCCGCAACGGGAAAACGGGTTGTCGGGCTGGCCGTCCGCAACAAGGACGCTGTCGTCTTCGGTACCAATGGTGACGAAGCCGGCGACATCTTCTTCACCGTCAACGAAGGTTTCAACCGGCTCCACGGTGATGGTTTATCCACCGCTGAAGGCTACTTCGGCACTTCCGTCACCCCAACCTTCGTCGCCGCTGGCCCTGGCATCAAGGCCAACTACACCACCAAGCGCGTCATCCGCCAAGTGGACGTTGCACCTACCATTGCCACCCTACTTGGGACGCATGTACCTGAACAGTGTGAAGGCGCACCGATTTACCAAATTTTGACTGACAATGATTAATTTGAACGCATGTTGTACCAGTAAGGCTGGTACGATGTGCGTTTTTTGTTGTTACTAGATAACTAGTTACATGTCGTTTGTGTCCAGCGACAGTGTGCGAAGTTTGTGAAAATTGGCTTCGTTGGCGCGTTAATCATGGATGATATTGTGGGCACAACCGGTCGGTCAGAAAATTTGGGCTGGAACGCCGTGGGCACG
>NZ_BAABMI010000009.1:0-85740 GCF_054785195.1 Secundilactobacillus muriivasis
TTACCGGAATCGACAGTTTACGCAAGTCACCGCACTTCACAAACTAAACCACAATATGCTTACGTTGGACACAAACGTAACCTCGTAAATTCACGAAAACTTACGGAAGTTTTCAAAGGCATGCTAAGTTTGCGACGAACTATGCTAAAATGAACATACGATTAACCAGAGGGGAGCACCGCACATGTTAAAAGTTTTTAATACGCTGACGCGGCAAAAAGAAGTGTTTACGCCGATTACATCGGGGATGGTAAACATGTATGTCTGCGGACCGACAGTTTATAACTATATTCATATCGGCAATGCGCGGAGTGCGATTGCATTTGATACGATTCGTCGTTACTTCGAATATAAGGGTTACCACGTGAACTACGTGTCTAACTTTACCGATGTTGATGATAAGATGATTAAGGCTGCTAAGGAAGCGAACACGACCGTTCCAGAAATTGCCGATCGCTTTATTGCGGCATTTATGGAAGATACCACAGCTTTAAACATTGAACCCGCAACGAAACACCCACGGGCAACTGAAAACATTAAAGAGATCATTAGCTTTATTCAGGCATTAGTGGCTAAAGGTTACGCCTACGAAGCCGATGGTGACGTTTATTACCGGGCTCGGAAGTTTGAAGGTTATGGTAAACTATCTCACCAAAACATTGATGAACTTGAAGTTGGGGCCAGTCAACACGTTGACCCAACCGAAGTTGACCGGAAGGAAGATCCAATTGATTTTGCCTTATGGAAGGGTGCCAAGGGGGATGAGATCTCTTGGGAATCACCTTGGGGTAAAGGCCGGCCAGGGTGGCACATTGAATGCTCCGTTATGTCGACGAAGTATCTGGGTGACACGTTTGATATTCATGGTGGCGGCCAAGATTTAGCCTTTCCACACCATGAAAACGAAATTGCACAAAGCGAAGCCAAAACGGGCAAGACGTTTGCCAATTATTGGTTGCATAACGGCTTTGTGACGGTTGGCGATGAAAACGAAAAGATGAGTAAATCACTGGGGAACTTTGTGACGGTGCATGATATTTTGAAGACCGTGGATCCCCAAGTATTGCGCTTCTTTATGGCAACCACCCAGTATCGCAAGCCAATCCAATATACCGCTGGCAATTTGGAAGATGCCCAAAACAACTTGAAGCACCTGCAAACGGCCTACCACAACTTACAGTACCGTTTAAAGGATGCTGAAGCTGGGAGTGACCCTAAGATTGATCAAGAGATTCGCCAAATTGAAGCGGACTTTGTTGATATGATGGACGATGATTTTAACGTTCAAAATGGGATCGCTCAAGTGTATGAACTGGCTAAGTTGGGGAACGTTTACGCAGAGCAACCCGTTGTGTTGCAAGATAGCGTAAACTTTATCCTGAAGACCCTTAAAGAACTCGTCAATGTGTTTGGCATCGTCTTTAAGGATGAAGCGCTAAATGATGACGGCATTCAAGCCTTGATCGACGAACGCTTGGCGGCTCGTCAAGCACGCGACTTTGCTCGCAGCGATGAAATTCGTGAACAGCTTAAAGTCCAAGGCATTATTTTGGAAGACACCCCTCAAGGGACCCGTTGGCACCGCGAGGATTAGAAAGGAACACTATGAGCGAAGAGCAAGCAGATTATCAACAACTTAACGGTATTGCGTTAGCCTACATGGGCGATGCCGCGTACGAAGTGTTTATTCGACAACACTTGATCGAACAGGGACTCACGAAGCCGACTAAACTGCACCATAAGGCGACGATGTACGTTTCGGCTAAGGCGCAAGCGGCGTTGATCGACTTAATGACGCAAGATGGCCTGTTAAGCGAAACGGAACAAGATTACTTCCGTCGTGGCCGCAATGCCAAGAGTTACACCCACGCTAAAAACACCAGTGTGATGACTTACCGGATCTCAACTGGATTTGAAGCACTGTTTGGGTACTTACACTTGAGTCACCAAACGGAACGGCTGGCTGAACTTGCACACTGGTGCATTGAGCAAGTGGAAGCTGGGAGGCTAACGAATGAAAAATAAGACACATCAAAACGATGACCATAAAAAAGACGCCCGTAAGAACGACGCCCAAGAGGAAGAACAATCCGAATTTATTATTGGCCGTCATCCCGCTATTTCGGCACTTAAAAGTGACCAAGAAATCAACAAGGTGTTTATTCAAGATGGCTTGAAGAATGAATTGATCGGCGAAATTATTAAACTGGCTAAAAAGCGGTCACTGGTGATTCAAACAGTGCCGAAGTCTAAACTGGAACGACTGGTTCCCCGCGAGAACCACCAAGGGGTTGTTTTAGCCGTTGCAGCGTACGATTACGCAACGATTGATGATTTGTTTGATAAGGCTGCGGCTAAGGAAGAACCACCGTTTTTCCTGATTTTGGATAACATCAATGATCCCCATAACTTGGGGTCGATCATGCGGACGGCGGATGCTGTTGGCGCACATGGGATTATTATTCCAAAACGGCGCTCAGTGGGCTTGACCTCTGTGGTTGCGAAGACTTCGACTGGCGCAATTGAACACGTGCCAGTTGCCCGGGTCACCAACCTAGTCAACACGGTTAAAGAGTTGAAGGATCGCGGTCTCTGGGTATTTGGTACCGACATGAACGGAACGGACTACCGGCGCTTTGACGCCAAGGGACCGGTTGGCATCATCATTGGTAACGAAGGCAAGGGGATTTCACCACTGTTGAAGAAGACGGTGGACGAAATGCTGACCATCCCAATGATTGGCCACGTTCAAAGCTTGAATGCCAGTGTTGCGGCAAGCTTATTGATGTACCAAGCGTTCCAATCACGACACCCATTAAATTAATTCAGACAGCCTGATTGCGATCACCGGAAATTTGCAGTAGTATGCCGGCGTTGAATCGTTGATCAGGGCGATTAAAAATCCGAATGGTCATGCTGGCCAATCGGATTTTTAAGCTTTTAGAAGGGAGGTTCACCAATGAAACAGGATATCTTAATCGTAGATGCCTACAACATGATCGGCAATTGGCCGGACTTGAACCGGTTAAAGTTAACGGGCCGGATGGAAGAAGCCCGAGATCAACTATTAGCCATGTTGTCCGAGTACCGTAAGTACCTCAAGACAACAATCATCGTGGTGTTTGATGCGATGTTTGTGCCCGGCATGTCTAAAAAATACGATCATTACGGTCTGGAGGTTATCTGGACGGGTCAGGATCAAACGGCTGATTCATATATTGAGTCACTGGCCAAGGAAAAACAGACCCGGTTCACCCAAGTAACGGTAGCGACGAGTGATCAAGCGGAGCAGTGGATGGTATTTTCAGCGGGCGCACTTCGGATACCAGCAGGGGAGCTTTTGTCTGATATCAAACGAACGCGGCGCGAAGTTCACACCCAAGCCGTTAAGATTGCGGATCAAGGCAAGGTGCGCCGTTCGCCTTGGAGTCAGGGGCAATTGCTGAAGTTAGAAAAATTACGGGACAATTTAGGCGATGACCCAAAACAAAAAAAGCGCTGATAATTATTTAACAATCAAGTGAGAAAATAAAATTGGTATAGTTCAATTAACGTCGATTTTACCCGAACACATTCAAGTTGATATTGAATTGGTCGCTCGGGACGGTTGACGTTTTTTGTGCTACGTTTGCTTGGCCACTTAAAATTGGTCTGTTAAAGTGAAAGCATCAATTTTGGAGGAGAGAATGATGACTGTTTATAACGAACCAGATTGGGAATTGGCTCAACAGGCAAAAGCAGGTAACGAAGATGCATTATGTGAGTTGATGCGACGATACGAACCCTTAGTGGTCAGTATTCAGCTAAACTATTACCTGAAATGTTATGATATGCGAGACTGGATTCAAGAGGCTTACATTGTGCTTTGGCGAATTGTCCATCGCTTTGACGTTGAACGGACTCGGGCGTTTGGCATGTATTTTAAACAGGCACTTTTGAATCGGCGACGTGACATTCACCGTGGGATGTCGACACAAAAGCGGCGCTTAGTCGTAAGCGTGACATCGTTGAAAGTTCCGGACGGTTGGCTTGAGATGTTCGTCAATCAGGAGTGGCGGTCGCCTGATGATGTTGTGATCGTCAGACAACACGTGATGAAAGTACTGAAAAAAGAACTTTCTCAGCTAGAGCGAGGTGTTATATTAGCGTTAGTCGGGGGACAAACGCGAGAGGAAATTATGGCGACCTTTAAATTAGATAAACGACAACTGCATAATGCAACGGAACGCATTAAACGTAAGATTCGCCAAGAATTCTTTGGCCACGCTAATCGCCGGGATAACATCGCCGAGTGATCAAGCGACCTCCTGAATGGCCGGCGCGCTTGACGCCCCAACGGATCAATGCTAAAATCAAGTTTGCTGTAATGAAGAGGAGGTGTTCAGCGTGGCTCAAAGAAAAGTTGCGTTAGCATGTTCTGTTTGCGGCTCGCGGAATTATACGGTTCCAGCAAGCCCCAATCGAAAAATTCGACTTGAAGTTAATAAATATTGTAAGTATTGTGGTCGCCACACGTTGCATCGCGAAACTAAGTAAAGCACGTGCACGACCGGTTTTAGGAGGGGCATATGCGCTTTTTTAGATTTTTACGTCAAGTAAAAGATGAGATGAAACAGGTGTCTTGGCCAAACGCAAAGCAAACGCGTAAAGATACCACAAGCGTTGTAACGATGGCGCTTGCGATGGCAATTTTCTTAGGCGTTGTCGATTATTTGGTCCAAGCGGGCTTAAAATTATTCGTCTAGCTTCACGAAAGCAAATTTTATGCTATAATGTTTGTGGTTGAAAACTTCGCGCTGTCGGAGTTTTTTTATTTTGGCAACAATTGGTCA
Organism: Secundilactobacillus muriivasis; assembly: GCF_054785195.1. Classification (NCBI taxonomy): domain Bacteria; kingdom Bacillati; phylum Bacillota; class Bacilli; order Lactobacillales; family Lactobacillaceae; genus Secundilactobacillus; species Secundilactobacillus muriivasis. Next base: position 4,833 of record NZ_BAABMI010000009.1, read on the forward strand.
GGTTACCGTTTTTTAGAAAGGATGAATCAAAGATGGTTGAATCAGCAGAGAAGCAGTGGTACGTATTACATACCTACTCTGGTTACGAAAATAAAGTGAAGATGAACCTTGAATCCCGGGCACAGTCCATGGGCATGCAAGATTTTATTTTCCGAGTAGTTGTTCCCGAAGAAGAGGAACGCGAGGTTAAGAACGGTAAGGAAAAGATCAAGATGGACAAAACCTTCCCGGGCTATGTTTTGGTTGAAATGGTAATGACTGACCAAGCGTGGTATATCGTCCGTAACACCCCAGGCGTAACCGGGTTTATCGGGTCTCACGGCCAAGGTTCAAAGCCAACGCCATTGTTGCCAGACGAAGTTGAGTTGATCTTGAAACGACTTGGGATGAGTACCCGTCATGAAGATCTCGACGTTGACGTTGATGACACGGTTAAAATTGTTGACGGCGCCTTCTCTGGTTTGGAAGGTAAGATTACCGAAGTTGATCACGAAAAGGCGAAGTTAAAGGTTAACATTGACATGTTTGGTCGTGAAACTAGCGCCGAATTAAACTTTGACCAAGTTGATCCAGTCATTTAAACTGAGTGAACAATCCGGCTTTTAGCTGAAAGTCGTTAAAAAACTATTGGCATTTACGTGAAACTGTGGTAGCCTATATGAGTATGTTTTTGCATACAAATGTGGGAGGAGAAATCAGCTCTCCACTTACCACAACACGGACTCAAGGAGGTATGTCTCGTGGCTAAAAAAGTAGCTAACATTGTTAAATTGCAAATTCCTGCGGGTAAAGCAACACCAGCCCCTCCAGTTGGACCAGCATTGGGCCAAGCCGGAATTAATATCATGGGCTTTACGAAGGATTTCAACGCTCGTACTGCCGATCAAGCTGGGATGATTATTCCAGTTGTGATCACGGTTTATGAAGATCGTTCATTCGATTTCATCACCAAGACACCACCAGCAGCCGTTCTTTTGAAGAAGGCCGCCGGTGTTGAACATGGTTCAGGCGAACCTAACACGAACAAGGTTGCATCTGTAACCAAGGCTCAAGTTAAGGAAATTGCTGAAACCAAAATGCAAGACCTAAACGCCGCTGACGTTGAAGCAGCTATGCGTATGGTTGAAGGTACTGCTCGTAGCATGGGCTTCACTGTAGAAGGTTAATCCCAGCTACTAACACTACGGATACTTTGTGAAAGCGAATGTATCAAGTGGGAGGCCAAGCCGTTATAACCACATTTGCAAGGAGGAAAACACAAAATGGCTCATAAAAGAGGTAAAAAGTATCAAGACGCGTTCAAGCAAGTAGACCAAGATAAGTTCTACGCCCTTGAAGAAGCGGTTGATCTTGTTAAGAAAATTGATTTTGCTAAGTTTGATGCAACCATCGAAATTGCATTCAAGCTTAACGTAGATACGAAGCAAGCTGATCAACAACTCCGTGGCGCAGTTGTACTGCCAAACGGGACTGGTAAAGATCAAACTGTTGTTGTATTTGCTAAGGGTGACAAGGCTAAAGAAGCTCAAGAAGCCGGTGCTGACTTTGTTGGCGACGACGACTTAGTTGCTAAGATCCAAGACGGCTGGTTAGATTTCGACGTTGCCATCGCAACGCCTGATATGATGGCCCAAGTTGGTCGTTTAGGTCGGGTCCTTGGTCCTAAGGGCTTGATGCCTAACCCTAAGACGGGTACTGTTACCATGGACGTTGCAAAGGCTGTTAACGAATCAAAAGCTGGTAAGGTGACTTACCGGACTGACCGTGACGGTAACGTTGCTGTTCCTGTTGGTAAAGTATCATTTGATGCTGACAAGTTAGTTGAAAACTTGAAGACCATCTCAAACGTTGTTATTACTGCACGTCCTGCTGCTGTTAAGGGGACTTACGTACAACACGTTTCGATTGCTTCAACCTTTGGCCCAAGTGTCAACGTTGATGTAACGACGCTTTAATAATTTAAAAAATCCTGTATTGACTTTCATCTAAGAATCGAGTATTCTTAGAAGGTTGATATTGTTCTGCCCAAGACTCAGGTGGCTCCGGCCTTAATTTACCTGCCGAGGAAGATGTGAAGTTAAACTTACATTTCTCTCTATGTCATGGCGGACATAGGGATTTTTTATTCCTATTATTTTGCAGGAGGTGAAACTAATGAGTGAACAAGCTATTGCTGTTAAAGCACAACATGTTGAAGAAGTTGTTAAGCGTTTCGAAGCCGCTCAAGCAGCTATTGTAGTTGACTACCGTGGCTTGACGGTTGCTGAAGTAACTGACTTACGTAAGCAATTACGTGATGCCGGTGTTTCAATGAGCGTTATCAAGAACAAGGTTTTGACCCGTGCCGCAGAAAAAGCTGGCTACGCCGATTTAAACGACGTCTTTGCTGGCCCTACTGCCGTTGCATTCTCTAACGAAGATGCAATTGCACCCGCTAAGATCTTGAAGAAGTTTGCTGACAGTCACGCTGCCCTTGAATTAAAGGGTGGGATGGTTGAAGGTAAAGTTGCTACGCTTGATCAAATCAACGAATACGCTACGATGCCAAGTCGTGAAGACTTGTTGTCAATGCTTGCTAGTGCCTTGTCTGATCCTATGCGTAAAATTGCGCGTGCGGTTAAGGCTGTCGCTGACAAGGGTGAAGGCGAAGCTGCCTAACCCACCACTACTACTAATAATCCCACAATAAATGGAGGAAACAAAAATGGCTTTTGATAAAGATGCTATCATCGCTTCATTAAAAGAAGCGTCAATCTCAGATTTAAACGACCTTGTTAAGGCAATCGAAGAAGAATTCGATGTCTCAGCTGCTGCTCCAGTTGCAGTTGCTGCTGCTGGTGCCGATGGCGGTGCTGCTAAGGATTCATACGATGTTGAATTGACTGAATCAGGCGACCAAAAGGTTAAGGCTATCAAGGCTGTCCGCGAAATCACTGGTCTTGGTTTGAAGGACGCTAAGGGTCTTGTTGACAACGTACCTTCAGTTATCAAGGAAGGCGTTTCAGAAGACGAAGCCAACGAACTTAAAGCTAAGCTTGAAGAAGTTGGTGGCGTGGTTACCCTTAAGTAATTTAAGGATCCCGCTCAAAAAACGGTTTGCGATTTTATCGCAGACCGTTTTTTATTTTGTTCTCAATAACGTTGATTTGTTGATTTAATGAAGTAACTCAACGTTAGCTTTAGTTTGTGAAGTGCGGTGATATGCGTAAACTGGCGATTCCGGTAGCCGGCCAGGTTAGCTGCGCTGGCCGGCCTGAGCCAAAGGGCGGTCTCAGTCCTCGAATTTCAGCCTCGCCAAAACCCATGCGAGTCTGAAATTCGTCCCCGATAATTGGCGATTGTTGGAAAATCGCCAACAACCACCAATTATCGCGACACAGCATACACCTGGCCGGCTCTCACGTTGGCGCAATTCGGCACTATCGTAGAACATCTCAAAATACGGTTAACGGCAACGTGGCATATCTGATTAGCGCAAGCGCAACGCACAACTAAGCACAACTAATACGTTCCACATCGTACAATGGTTGACCCATTGCAGTTACTGAACATTGACCGCAAGTGCGTCTGCAGTTGTCGAGTGCTTTAGTCATACGCGGGTCCGGAGAGATCCGGCATGGGCGTTTTTTGCCCATTCCTAGCTCGTAGGCCCGCGACCCAGCGAAGCTTGGAAGCCTATCTGGCCACTGCGTTCCAGCCTCGCATAGCGCCGGAACCTCCCGCGGCATCTTCCCACTACAAAAAAACAGAATTACCGAATTTCACAATCTAAACATGCTTACACTGGACACAAGCGACAGCAAAAAACAGCTACCAACTCACGGTGAGTTAGTAGCTGTTTTTAAATATCATAATCACTATCAAGCATTGGTTCAAGGTTCCCCAACAGGTAGCCGTTGCCCGTTTGCGAGAAGAAGTCGTGGTTGGCCGTTGAGGTCGAGATACCGGCCATGACGTCGGTATTGACATCGTCAGCGGTATCTGGGAATAGCGGATCTTGACCGAGGTTCATGAGGGCTTTATTGGCGTTGTAGCGGATAAAGGTCAGGACGTCAGAGGTCCAGCCGACTTGATCGTACACCAGATGACTATACTGTTCTTCATTTTCGTATAGTTCATACAAAAACGTGTACATCCAATCCTTTAACGATTGACGTTCAATATCAGTCAGTTGGTTAAACGCAACTTGGAATTTGTAACCGATGTAAGTGCCGTGAACCGATTCGTCCCGGAGAATCAGCTTGACCATTTCGCCAACGTGGGTCAGTTTGTTGTGACCAAGGTAGTATAGTGGTGTGTAGAAGCCCGAATAGAAAAGGAAAGTTTCCAAAAAAACGTTGGCAATCTTTTTCTTGAGGGGCGCATCGTCATCGTGATAGAGGTCGCGAATTCTAATCGCTTTAGTTTGGAGTAGGTTTTCTGAATCACTCCAATCAAAGATGGCCTGAGTTTCTTCCGGGGAATTTAAAGTTGAAAAAATCGTGGAATAGCTTTTTGCGTGAATGGACTCCATAAACTGAATGTTGTTGAGTACCGCAATTTCGTGTGGCGTTTTGGCGTCTTGACGAATTGCGGCCATGCCATCTTGAGACTGTAGCGTATCAAGCAGATTGAGCCCACCAAAAATGTGGCTGATGACCCAACGGTGAGTATCGTCCAGTGTTCGCCAATCATCAAGGTCCTTGTCGACGGGAATCTGGGTGTCTAGCCAAAATTGCTCGGTTAACTTTTCCCAGGCAGCGCGATCGATGACATCGTCAACCTTTGTCCAATTAATTGCTTTATAAGTGTCTGTCATTGGTTCTTAAGCTCCTTTGAGACGAATCCAACGTCGATCCCGTTAATGCTCATCAGGGACCATAAGGCAACTGGTACATTGATTAGCGCCAAATTCACCATCGGTTTCGGTTAAAATTTGGACCCCGTAAAGGGACTTGAGGCCGGCTTTGTGGGCGTAGTGTCGTAAAATACTGAGGTCACGAGTTGAGAGCTGGTCGGAATGACCACGTTTCCAGTCGTAAAGCTCAGGCGAACAGGTTGCGCGAAGTCGAAGTGGCAGTGCCAGACCTTGATCAACGTGGGCCTGCGCGGCAGCATAGATTTGAATCACTTGACGCATGTCCGTGTCATAAGCGGCAACGTAGTAGGGCAACGTATCGTTAGATAGCCCTGGTGCCGGATAGTACAGCTTGCCAACGACGGGGAGCTGATAGGCCGTGACCCGGTTAGCAATTGGTGATAGCGCAATCGTCGTATCATTGATGATGGTCGTAGTTGTATCAGCCGTGACGGCTAATCGATTTTGATGGTAGAGGCCGTCTTGCATGACGCGTTGTTGAAGGGCTTGCCAATCTGCAATGGTCGGTAGCGAGATGTGCTTAAACAGCCGTTTAACGGTGTCAGATTGCGGCTGGCAGGGGGCTTTTGGATCGAGATAGCGTTCAAAGTAAACACCGGAAGCGTAGTCGCTGTTCTCAAACCCGGCGAAAGTTTGGTGACGGTCGTGAGCCAGCTGAGTAGAAGCCATGAGCGTCCAATAGTTCAGGAGCATAAAGTAAAGATTCGTAAATTCAAGGGTCTCAGGTGCGCCATATTGGAGGTGTTGACTAGCAAAGTAACTGTGAAGCCCCATTGCGCTAAGTCCAAGGGTGTGCGTCGCTTGATTACCCGCAGCCACAGTGGGAATGGCAGCTAATGCGGCTTGATCGCTAACGTTAGTCATTGCCCGAACCATGGTTTCAACAGAATGGCCAAAGTCGGGGCTCGCCATTAGGGCGCCAACGTTGGTGGCTGCCCGGCTTGTTGCGTTGTCCCGACCGAGATTGAGGTAATCTTGGGTAGCGGTTAATTCAGGAGTTGCCTGAATTTGAAAACTACTAGTTCCGAGATCGCTCAGTAGGATTTGACCGTCAATGGGATTGGCTTTATTTGCTGTATCGATATTAACGATGTAGGGCATTCCAGACTCTTGTTGGCACTGGCTGATTTTACTTTCCAAATCTCGCGATTGAAGTGGCCATTTTTGAATCCGTGGATTCTGAACCAGTGCATCATACTCGTCAGAAAGGTTAACCTCTGAGAATGGCATACCGTACTCGCGAGCGACGTCTGCCGGACTAAAGCAGTACATTGTCATGTCAGCGCGACACAGTTCATAGAACAGGTCGGGGACGATGATGCCAATTGCGAGTGATTTTAGCCGGGCCTGTGTATCGGTGGTATCCTGTTTAGTTGCCAGAAATGTTAAAATATCGGGATGAAAAACGTTTAAGTAGGCGACGCCGGCAGTGTCGCCCGTTGGTCTTGGGTAGTTCAGACTACCTTCAATCAATTGCATGATGCCAACGATGCCGCCAGAGGTACTGGTTGCTTCTTTTGAGGAACTGATATTGGTCAGGTTAAAGCTGACATCGCCCCCAAGTTCTGAGAGTTGTAAAGTGGTATTCAGTGCACGCCCGATACTGTTGAGGTCGTTGGCAATCTGAAGGGTAAAGCCGCTTAACAGGGTGCCCTTATCGTGACGACCGGCGTTTTTAAACGGCGTTGCCGCTGGCTGGAATCGACGGTGCAAGAGCTCATCCGCACAGTCCATGGCAAGGTGTTCATCACCATTTGCCCCGGCTAACGCAACTAAGGCCAGATGGTCAATGGGCGTTTCCAAATACTGCTGGCCATCACGCGTCTTTAACGCAAAGTTCGTGTAAAAGGTGTAGGCGGCCATAAAACTTTGAAAGTGATACGATTGAGAATTGAGGTAATCATAGAGTGAAGTGATAAACGTAAAATCGTATTGATTGATGCAGTCAGCATCGAGATAGTCGTTGTCAATTAAATAATCAAACCGGTTGCGCAACGATGCAAAAGTCATCGTATTAGGGGCAACGTTTTGCTCAAGAAACGCGTTTAGCGCGTCTCGATCGGTTGGTAAATTGATCTGATCGTCTAACGGAATGTTTAAATCGCGGTTGAGATCAAAATACGTGGTGTTTTTAAGATCCAGTAAGGTCATGTGAACGCACTCTTTTCTATTGATTGGGAGGGGCGTCGAAAAAAGTGGCGCATTCGCTAAACGAGTTGTCACCACTTCCTTGTTGTTATCAATTAACTGGGAGCATGGTTTAGTCGTTGCGCAACCAACCACGTGCCGTTCAATCAGCAGGAAGTCACCAAGTTAAATACTTGTATTAATACATAAATTTTACACCCATGGGGGTAAATTTCAACCGGTGGTGCCGGTTTTTTATGCTAAACTAAAGCCTTGAGATTAATTATAACGGATTTGACTAAATAGGGCACACTTTGGATGGTTAACGGGCAATTTAAGTGAGTGACATAAGGAGTGACACACAGTAATGGATGAACAAACGAAGTTTATGCGCGAAGCACTCGTAGAAGCGAAAAAAGCGGCGTTGATCGGTGAAGTGCCGATTGGGGCGGTGGTGGTTCACGATGGCAAAATCATTGGTCGTGGGCATAATTTGCGAGAACATAGTCAAGAAGCGGCATTGCACGCAGAATTGCTGGCAATCGAAGAAGCCAATCAGTATTTAAAAAGCTGGCGCTTGACCGGGTGTGACCTGTACGTGACCCTCGAGCCTTGCGTGATGTGCAGTGGGGCAATCATCAACGCACGGGTGGATCGGGTCATTTACGGTGCACGAGACCCGAAAGCCGGTGGCGTTGCGAGTTTATACGAACTTTTAAATGATCAGCGGTTGAACCACCAAGTCGATGTGACGGAGGGCGTTTGCGCTGATGAGGCCGGTACATTATTGAAGACGTTCTTTAAGGCTGCCCGGAAACGGAACAAGGAACGTAAACGGCAGCGCAAGGCGTTGGCCAATGGTAACCAAGCTTAGAATCGAAATCATGGCCTGCTAAGTATTGTGGAACGAATGTCTCGAGCGTCGTTAGTTGTTGGCAATCAGTAAGAATCTAGAATTTAGCCTAGCTATTCATTGATGGACGTGATAAACTAGTAGTTGCCGCAAGGCCTTGAAGCAAGGGTAGCCTTACGAATCGTGTCAGGTCCGGAAGGAAGCAGCACTAAGTTTGCGTTGCTTTGTGCTTCAAGTTGATATGATGATGAACGGGAATGTGATTCCCGATTAAAAGTGGAAACGAATGTTCAGTTATTGGACGTTCGTTTTTTGTTTTGTTGGGCGAAATGTGGTGCTGTGGGTCGCTAAAGCTTGCTGGGATCAGTGGGGCACGGAGACCAAGCGATATTCATCATTTGACTGTGCGTTCACAGTGGTATTTAAACTCAAAAGACTATATAATGATAGGTTGTATATAGATCGTAAAATTGGCATAAAGAATAGAGGAATGTGTGATGAGTTACCAAGCCCTGTACCGGGTATGGCGGCCTCAACGGTTTGATGAAATGATCGGTCAATCGCTGATTACGCAAACCCTGAAGAACGCCATTAAAACGAAGCAAATCAGCCATGCGTATTTGTTTGCGGGACCACGAGGCACCGGGAAAACGTCCGCTGCGAAGGTGTTTGCAAAAGCGGTCAACTGTCAGTTTCAAAAAGACGGGGAACCCTGCAACGAGTGTGAGACCTGTAAGGCAATCACGAAAGGCACGTTAAATGATGTGATCGAGATCGATGCCGCTTCGAACAACGGGGTCGAAGAGATTCGCGATATTCGTGATAAGGTCAAATACGCGCCAACCGAGGCGGAATATAAAGTCTACATTATTGACGAAGTCCACATGCTGTCGACCGGCGCCTTCAACGCACTGTTAAAAACGTTGGAGGAACCACCAGCAAACGTGATCTTCATTCTCGCGACAACGGAACCCCATAAGATTCCGGCAACGATCATTTCTCGGACCCAACGCTTTGATTTTAAGCAGATTCAGGCCAAGGATAGTTTGTCACGGATGACCTACATCCTCAATGAAAAGCAGGTTGATTACGATGAAGAAGCCCTTAAAGTCATTGCGAAGGCTTCTGAAGGTGGGATGCGGGATGCGTTGAGCATCTTGGATCAAGTCATTTCGTTTGGTGATGACTCGGTCACTTTGGAAAACGCGTTACTGGTTACCGGCGCCGTACGTAAGCAATTACTCGTGGATTATTTAACTGCAGTGATGCATAACGAGACGCAACAGGCGTTGGTGACGGTTCAAGAGATATTAGCGGATGGTAAGGATCCGGAACGGTTTACCGAGGATCTCGTGAATCTCACTCGTGATCTGCTACTGTATCAGCAGTCACCAGAGTTGGTGGCGCAAATTGAACTCGATCAAGTTGATGATCAGTTTAAAGCGTTAGCAGAAGCAATCACGCCCCAGCAACTGTACGCGATTATCGATGCGTTAAACGATATCCAACAGCAAATGCGGTTTACGACCCACGAAGACGTTTATCTAGAAGTGTTGACGGTTAAATTGGCGGGCTTGCAACAAACGGCTGCACCGGCAACAACGTTAGCGGCACCGGCTAATTCAGCGGAGCTTGATCAGCTGAAAGCGGAAGTTCAGACGCTGAAACAGACGGTGGATCAACTTCAAACGGCGGGGGTTCAGGCCGCACCAACAGCGGCGAAACCAGTAGCGCCTAAACCAGCAACTAAGATCAATCGGAAGGTTAATCTAGGACAGGTTTATCCAGTGCTTGAAACGGCAACGCGCCAAGATCTTTCGGCGTTACAAGAGGTTTGGCCAGAGTTAATGAGCTTCTTAACGGTGGCACAACGGGCCGTGATGCACGCGTCAAAACCGGTTGCAGCGAGTCAGGAAGGCGCCATTATCGCCTTTGACTTTGATTTTCTGTTGCAACATACCGACCGTGAGTTAACGGATGCGCTTGAAAATGGGTTGGATCGACTGACGCATAAATCACCTAAGTTGGTCTTTGTGCCGATCGATGAGTGGCCTCAGATTCGTAAGACCTTCATTCAGCAGCATAAGCTGACCGGGCAATCAACGGGTGAAACGCCTGAAACGGATCAACAGTTATCAGGGGATGCGCCAACTGATACGCAAGCACCAGCCAATGAGTCACAACCAGCACCGGTTGTCGAACAGGCGAAAGCGTTGTTTGGTGACGTTGTTGAAGTTAAACAAGATTAATCAAATAATTAAAGGTGGTTATTAATATGATGCGTGGTATGGGTAATATGGGTAACATGATGAAACAAATGAAGAAAATGGAAAAGCAAATGGCTGAAGAACAAAAGGTCATGGAAGCCAAGTCATTTGATGGTGTTTCGCCTGATGAACTGGTCAAGGTGACTTTTTCAGGCAAACGGCAGATGACGGACATGACTATTGATCCGCAAGCTATCGATCCTGATGATCCAGATATGTTAAGCGACTTAGTGTTAGCGGCTGTTAACGATGCCCTCACTAAGATCGATGAAGAAGGTCAACAAACGTTGGGTAAGTACACCAACAAGTTATCTGGGATGTAGACAAAGCGAGGTTACCTATGCAGTATCCGGAACCAATTGCACAATTAATTGATAGTTACATGAAATTGCCGGGAATCGGCCAGAAGACCGCAACCCGGTTGGCCTTTTACACCATTGATATGAACAACGATGATGTGACCCGGTTTGCTAAGTCACTGATTTCGGCAAAGCGGGACCTGCATTTTTGCTCGATCTGTGGTAATTTAACGGAGGGCGATCCCTGCGATATTTGTCGGGATAAGACCCGTGACCAAAGTCAGATTCTGGTGGTCGAACAAGCCAAAGACATCATGATCATGGAAAAAATGAAGGAGTACCACGGGTTATACCACGTGTTAAATGGCGTGCTCTCTCCAATCGAAGGCAAGGGGCCAGAAGACCTCAACATTGCCAGTTTGCTGAAGCGACTTCAAAGTAATGAGGCCGTGAAGGAAATTATCGTTGCCACGAACGCAACGCCAGAAGGTGAAGCAACCGCGATGTATTTATCACGATTGATCAAACCGGCTGGCATCAAAGTGACGCGGTTGGCGCACGGGTTATCCGTAGGTACCGATATTGAGTATGCAGATGAAATGACGTTGTTTAAAGCCGTTGAAGGCCGAACTGAAATGTAGTCAGGAAGTGATCGCGTGTTTGGCGCAAAGCAACAAAAATTACGACGAGAATATGATGACCGGCTGTTAGAAACCATCGAGCGGGTCAAAGAAGAGTGGGACCATGCGAAGCAAACCGAATTGGCGGTGGCTGATGTGGACGAAGAGATCACATCGCAAACCAAGTTGGCGCGGCAAAAATACCTGTTTTTATACCGAGAAGCCCGGTTACGACAGGTCCATGGCCACCACATCCAAGCGTCAGTGTTTGACTTCTAATTAAGACGGATTCGGTTCCTTGACCCAAAGTTTTAATGGTCAGGAACCGGCGACGGCTTCTAGACGATTTTGGGCCTGGTCAACTGGTTCAAAATCGTTTTTTTATGATAAACTAACAAAAATTAACTTATTAAGTAAGGGTGGGTCAGCATCGTGGCAGGTTTATTGATTACCTTTGAAGGACCAGATGGTGCCGGGAAAACAACCGTTTTATCGGCAATTGTAAAACAGTTAACGCAAGACTACGGTTCACGGCTGGTCGTGACTCGTGAACCGGGTGGTAATCAGATTTCTGAGGCCATCCGCCACATTATCTTGGATCCTAAGAATACTGAAATGGACGTCCGGACAGAGGCGTTGCTTTACGCAGCAGCAAGACGTCAGCACATTAACGAAACGATTGCACCAGCGTTGGCTGCTAATCAGGTGGTGTTGTGTGACCGGTTTGTTGATAGTTCAGTGGCCTATCAGGGCGCTGGTCGAGAAATCGGGGAAGATGCCGTTTATGAGATGAACCAGTTTGCAACGGATGGGCTGACGCCTGATTTAACCTTGTATTTTGACGTGCCTTCTGAAGTTGGTTTGGCGCGGACTCGGACTCGAGAAAAAGCGGTTGACCGGTTAGATGCAGAGGCGTTAAGTTTTCACCAGCGCGTTCGGGCATCGTACTTAAGATTAGCGCAGGCCAATCCAGAACGAATTATGACCATTGATGCAACACAGCCATTAGCGACGGTGATTGCGGAAGCTGATCAGCTTGTCCGCCGGGCAATCACTCAGGCATAGAGGGGGAATAACGGATGAAAATGATCATCGCAATTGTTCAAGATAAGGATGCTAACCGGTTACGGACCGCTTTCATCAAAGCCGAGATTCAGGTGACCCGGTTGTCAACAACCGGTGGTTTCTTAAAGTCCGGTAATACCACGTATATGATTGGAATCGAAGATGAACGGGTACAAGAAGTCCTGGATTTGATCCACGAAACATCGCGCACCCGTCAGCAATTTATGACGCCACCCGTGAATTTGGATGCTCAGATGGATAGCACCTCTGGTTACCCGGTTGAAGTTCAGGTTGGTGGAGCAACGGTGTTCGTACTCCCAATCGAACAGTTTCATCAATTTTAGTAGGAGGCCCTTGTGACGGTGGAAGTAGACAGCCAGTTAAATACGGTACAAGAAGCAACGCAAAAACAACCCGTGTTGGCAGCGCACTTTATGCGGCTTGTGGCCACTCAGCGGTTGAGTCATGCGTACCTGCTAGCGGGGCAAACGGGCTGCGGTAAACGGGCCGTTGCGCAGATGGTCGCCATGCGGCTTTTTTGTGAACACCCGACTGAAACGGGTGAACCATGTGGGACGTGTGCGGAGTGTCACCGAATTCTATCAGGTGACCATCCCGACGTCGTGATGGTGCAACCCGATGGGCAACGCATTAAGGTCGATCAGGTCCGCTATATCAAAGATGAGTTTGCCAAAAGCCCGGTTGAAGGCGCAATGAAGGTGTTCATTATCGAAGGCACCGAAACGTTGACGACGAGTGCAGCAAACGGCTTGCTAAAATTCATTGAGGAACCCGTTGATAACCGAGTCATCTTTTTACTGACCACTAACAAGAGTTTGATCTTACCAACGATTCAATCTCGTGCGCAGGTTGTGGAGTTTTCAGCGATTCCAACGCCGGTTTTTGCCCAAACGCTGCGGCAACAACAGGTTTCCGAAAACCAAATTGGGCTCGTGAGTGCGTTGACCAATAGTGAAACGGATGCGATGGCGTTGGTAGCGGATAACTGGGTGGGGGATTTACAGCATGAACTCGCTCGGTGGTATGGTCAACTGGCTAAACAGGATCCCATGGCATTTGTGACGGTTCAAACGGGCTTAGTTCCGTTGGCAACGGATCGCAACCGGCAGTCGGTGGTCTTGGATGCCCTGATCGTCCTTTGGCAAACCACGTTGCGGCTCAAGTACCAAACGGCAACTGAAACACCAGCGTTTCCAGAGTTGATCGCGACCATGACCACGGTGGCCCAATCGCTAACTCAAAAGAACTTACTCGCCATTTTGACGGCGGCGTTGGCAACCAAAAAGGCTTTAGCCGGGAACCTCAATTTCCAGACGATTTTGGAAACGTTGACGCTAAATAGCTTGAATTTGTTGGCGAAATCGTAGCGGTTTCTTGTCGGACCTCGCACTTAGGGGTATACGACTTTGGTAAACGTGGTTACAATGAAAGTAATTAGAAATAAAACAGTTATCCAGAGATGGACTGATCAGTGACAACGGCAAGCCGACGTCACGTACATAATCGGTTGCCATTTTCAAAAAGAGGGGTGCGCACGTGAAAAAACCAGACGTTTATGAAGATCTAAAGGCACTTCAACTGAACATGGCTCAGCTGATCACTCAGTTTGAGCAGGTTCAAGAAGAAGTGACGGCAACGTTGGAGCAAAATGCAGAGTTAACCATTGAAAATCAGCATTTGCGTGAACTAGTCAAGCGTGAACATGATCAGGCAATTACGCCGGGAAACCAAGAACCCCAGTTATCAAAGGGGTTGCAGAACTTGGTAATGCTGTATGATCAAGGGTTTCACATCTGTAATGATTTTTATGGCGAACGTCGTAAAGATGAAGAAGAATGTGCGTTTTGTCTCAGTGTCCTCTATGGCAAACGGTAGTAGATAAAGGAGTTTTAGTGTGCAATCACAATTAAGTTTTTCACCGCAACAAACAACCGGGACCTTGTATCTGGTGCCGACCCCAATTGGCAACTTGGGTGATATGACGTATCGAAGTGTCGAAACGTTAAAAGAGGTTGACGTTATTGCGGCCGAAGATACCCGTAACACGCAGAAGTTACTGAATCACTTTGAAATTGAGACCCCTCAAATTAGTTTCCATGAACATAATACGCAGGAACGAATTCCGCAACTGGTTGCCCGGTTGACAGCTGGTGAAAGCGTGGCTCAGGTGAGCGACGCTGGGATGCCATCGATCAGTGATCCAGGCCATGAATTAGTGGTGGCTTGTATCGCAGCTGACATTCCGGTGGTGCCATTACCTGGTGCTAACGCTGCGTTAACGGCGCTGATTGCTTCAGGTGTTTCGCCACAGCCATTCTACTTCTTTGGTTTCTTAGATCGAAAACCAAAGTTGCAACGTGAAACGTTAGCCAAACTGGTCAATCGGCCAGAGAGTTTGATTTTCTACGAAGCACCACACCGGTTGGCTAAAACGTTGACCGGGTTAGTTGATGGTCTCGGTGGATCACGGCAGGCGTCACTTTGTCGTGAATTAACAAAGCGTCACGAAGAGTTTATTCGTGGCAGTTTAGATGAACTCTTAGCGTGGGCCAAATCATCTGACCAGGTTCGCGGTGAATTTGTGATCATCGTGAGTGGCAATGCTAATCCGGGCGTGGATGAAGAAACGCCAGACTTTAGTCAACTTAGCATTGAAGAACACGTCGATCAATTAATTGATCAGGGTCAAAAAACAAACGAAGCCATTAAAAACGTTGCCCATTTGCGGCAACTGAAGAAACAAGAAGTTTATCAAATTTATCACCATATCGAAAAGAATTAGAGGAAGACGGATGGGCGCGAACACGTTTAACGAAACACACCAAATTACCTTTTACGAAACGGATGTTACCAACACGGTAACGCCATCAATGCTGATCAACATGATTATTTTAGCGTCAGAGGATCAAACCACCTCACTTGGCGTCGGCAGTGACGTCGTCAGCCAACTTGGCATCGGCTGGGTTGTGACGCAGTATAAAATCGACATTACAAGAATGCCGCAAGTTAATGAAACCATTACGTTGACAACGCGCGCAACTTGTTATAATCGCTACTTTGCTTTCCGTGAATTTTGGGTGCATGACGAGGCCGGTAACGAATGCGTGCACGTCGAAAGTATCTGGGTCACGATGAACTACGAAACCCGTAAAATTGTGACGATTCCGGAAGCCATCATTAAACCATTTGAATCAGAACAGGTTAAAATGATTCCCCGTTTGGGTCGACCAAAACGGTTAACGGATGCGGATCAAGTGATGACGAAGCAGTATGGTGTTCGGTATTTTGACATCGACGGTAACGGTCACGTGAACAACTCACGCTACTTTGACTGGTTACTCGATGCATTGCCAATGAGCTTTTTAACCCGGCACGACTTGGTGTCACTCAATATTCGGTTTGAAAACGAAGTTCAGTATCACCATACCGTAACGAGTGAGGCGGCTTTAGTAACCGATGTGACCTCGTCGATCACGACGAAGCACCGTATCACGATGGCTGATGGTGAAGTTGCGACTGAAGCAGAGTGTCGTTGGGTACCGAAACAAACGGCAACTGAACCTCAGACTGATTAAAAAGGACCACTCAGCTGACATTGAGTGGTCAAAACAGGCGAATGAACGAAGGGGACTATCGAGAAATGAATGTACTGGCATTAGACACGTCAAATCGGCCGTTAAGTGTGGCGGTCATGGCGGATGATCAGGTTTTGGCCACCACGACGGTAACGGTGAATCAAAAACACGCGGCGCAGTTACTACCGATCATTGAAGAATTGATGCACACGGCAAAACTGACACCACGGGATTTGACACGGGTCGTTGTCGCCGATGGTCCTGGGTCTTACACGGGGCTTCGGATTGGTGTCACAACCGCGAAAACGTTAGCTTCAACCTTAAATATCGAATTAGTTGGGGTCTCAAGTTTGGCCGCGATTGCCGCCAACGTCACAACGAATCAGCAATTAGTGACGGTTTTGTTTGATGGTCGTAACGACAACGTTTTTGCGGGTGTTTATCGCATCGTTGATCAACAGCCCGTTGCGGTCATCGCTGATCAACACATCGCGTTTGAAGACTTGCTGAAAAAATTAGTGGCGTTGGATGAAAAAGTGGTTGTTTTAGGCGATCTTGATAACTTCCAAGACCGATTGGGACAACAGTTGGGTGACCATTTCGTTGCGTTGCCTGCCGTTTGGAGCTTACCCAGCGCCGCTCAGGTTGGTCGACTTGGCCAAGCTTTACCGCCAGTAACGGACGTGGACGCCTTTGTACCACGCTATCTACGATTGACCAAAGCAGAAGCGGATTGGCAAAAGCAACACCCAGAAGAGGATCATAACGACTATGTTGAAAAAGTTTAAAAACTGGTACCGCCAAATTTTTCAGGTGCAAGAAGCGAAATACCAAGATGTTTTGGACATTAAAAACCACGAGGTTCAGATTCAAGACGTGGACTATTTTCTCGCCAAGGCTCAATTTACCGATATTCCGGAGATGCTCGGCATTGAACGGGCAGTTTATGGCGGCAAAACGCCGTGGGATTCGGCGGCATTTGCGAGTGAACTTCGTCGCGAAACGGACCGCTTATATTTAGTCATGAGACGACATGATCGGTTATTGGCCTTTATTGGGTGCACGTTTAACGAAGTGAAAAGTGATGCCCATATTACCAACATTGCGGTCGTTCCCGATTATCAAAGTCGTGGTCTGGGGCACTTTTTGATTCAAATCATGATCAAAAAAGCCCAACATTTGGGCTTAAACCAACTATCGCTGGAAGTTCGTCGGAGTAATGTTCGGGCGCAAGCCTTGTATCAGGATCTCGGATTTACGAAAGCGGGCATCAAAAAGGGGTACTACTTTGGTGACCATGAGGATGCCGTAGATATGGTGTTGACGTTGAGTGACGCTGATGATTGAACCGATCGTTGAACTGGTTGCGGCACCGATTGCGGTTGAGCGTGACCTCGCGCAAGCGTTTTGGACAACTGCCCAGGCTGCCTACCCAACTGGTGAGGCGTGGCCGTTAGCTAGCTTTGAACGCGATTTACAGGCGGCTCACCGGCGATACGTCGTGCTAACGGTTGATGGACAAGTCGTCGGCTATCTAGGCGTCATTCAGGTGCTTGATCAAGTGGATGTGACGGGGATTGCGGTTCATCCAACGCATCAGCGACAGGGATTGGCCACCCGGTTATTTGAAACCCTACTCGCCAATCTTGACGCTGGGACGATGGTATTTTTAGAAGTTCGGCAATCGAACCTGCCAGCGCAGCGGTTGTATCAGCGATTGGGCTTTCAGGTGATTGGGACGAGACCAGCTTATTATCAGCATCCAAATGAAGACGCAATTTTAATGAAATTAACGGTTTAACCGGTAAATGAGTGAAGGGAGTATCAGCTAAGTGGAACGGAACTTGATTTTGGCCTTTGAGTCAAGCTGTGATGAAACCAGTGTTGCAGTGATCGAAAACGGGGAGACAATTTTATCAAACATTGTTGCGACCCAAATTAAAAGTCATCAACGATTTGGTGGCGTTGTTCCGGAAGTGGCCAGCCGCCACCATATTGAACAGATTACGGAATGTATCTCAATGGCACTGGCTGAAGCCCAGGTAACGTACGATGAGTTATCAGCGATTGCAGTGACTTACGGTCCAGGATTGGTTGGCGCGTTGTTGATCGGGGTAACGGCGGCAAAGACCGTGGCGTTTGCCCACAACCTACCATTGATTCCGGTCAATCACATGGCAGGGCACATTTACGCGGCTCGGTATGTGAAGCCAATTGAATTCCCAGCATTGGCCCTCTTAGTATCAGGCGGGCACACCGAACTCGTTTATCTTGCGGAGCCCGGTAAGTTTGAAATTATCGGTGAAACGCGTGACGATGCAGCGGGTGAAGCCTATGATAAAATTGGCCGCGTGTTAGGTATCAACTATCCGGCCGGTAAAGAGGTCGATCGATTAGCGCATCTGGGAGAAGATACGTTTGATTTTCCACGGGCAATGGACCACGATGACAGCTTTGATTTCAGCTTTAGTGGCTTGAAGAGCGCGTTCATCAATACGGTTCACCACGCGGATCAAATTCACGAAACGTTGGATCGCAACAACTTAGCCGCCAGCTTTCAACAAGCGGTGGTTGAAGTGCTTGCTGACAAGACGGTTCGGGCATTACAAGCTTATCCAGATGTTCACCAGCTGATTCTAGCGGGTGGCGTAGCGGCAAACCAAGGGTTAAGAGATCGTTTGACAACGGAATTATCAGCGTTCAAGAACGTTGAACTCGTCAAAGCCCCAATTAAATTATGTGGCGATAACGCCGCAATGATCGGTGCCGCAGCCTATGTGTCATACCAGCAACAACAATTCGGTGACGCAACGTTGAATGCGGAGCCGGGGTTGTCGTTTGCGTATAGAGCGTGAGGAGCAGCGGTTAGACCGTGGCGTATAAAGCAGCCCCAGTAAGACTATCCGGGTTTTGGATAGTCTTACTGGGGCTGCTTTATACATAACGGTCTGCTGCTCCTCACGCATTTCGGCGCGGATGCCGGAACGAACCAACGGAAACAATTCAATTTTAGTAACCGATTTTTGCCACATAACCAATTCGCTCGCGTCGAAACCAACGTTGCCAGAAGCTCGACACATAAGGCAATAACGGTGTTAAATCGTATAGTTTTAGGTGGCATACTAAACAGTGATCCCTAAGTATGACAAACGACCAATCTCCAAACAAAAAAACCGATGACCGTCCATTCAGACAGTCACCGGTTTTTTAATTTTAAAACGTAACGCCATTACTTGTTACTTTCATTCAACTCTTCCAACGCCATCGAGTTCTCTTCCCAATCAGTTTCCACCTGTTCAATCTCGGCAGTTACCGCAGTTAATTGGTTTTGGAGCGTATTCATCTTTTGCGGATCGTTGAACGTTTCTGGCTTGGTCATTTGCGTTTCTAACTCGGTTTGTTCATCACTGAGTTCAGTGAGGCGCTGCTCTAGCGATTCAACGGCCCGGGATAGTTTACGTTGCTGCTTTTGTAATTCTTTTGATTGTTGATAATTTTGTTTACTTTGGCTAACGGTCTTCGTCGCGGTCACCGGGGTATCAGGTGATTCATCCGCTAACTTTTTCGCAGCGAGGGCTTCTTGTTCCTCTTTTTTCTCAAGGTAGTAATCGTAATCACCCAAGTAAAGCTCAGAACCACTGGCAGAGAGTTCCACAACGGAGGTGGCGACTTGGTTAATAAAATACCGGTCGTGAGAAACGAATAGGATCGTGCCGTCAAAGTCGTTTAGCGTGTTTTCCAACACCTGCCGGCTATCAATGTCCAAGTGGTTAGTTGGTTCATCAAGAATCAAGAAATTATCGTGATTCATGGCTAACTTGGTCAATAAAAGCCGGGCCTTTTCACCACCACTTAAACTGTGGACCATTTTATCAACGTCTTCACCAGTAAAGAGAAAACTGCCTAAAATGGTTCGAATATCACCTTCAGGAGTAGTGGGGTGATCATCCCAGAGTTCGTCTAACACGGTTTTTTTATCGTGAAGGGAACGTTGCTCTTGGTCGTAGTACCCGGTATCAACACCGGTCCCAAAGGTTACCTTACCCCGAATTGCCGGAATTTTACCCAGAATTGTTTTGAGCAGGGTTGATTTACCAACGCCATTGGGGCCGACGATGGCAATCGCTTGATGCTTGTTAATATCGAGGTTAACGGGATCAGCCAAGACGTTATCGGGCGAATAGCCAACTGCTAAATCATCAACGGTTAACACGATATTCCCGCTTTGTCGGTCCGGAACAAATTCAAAGTGGGCTACTTTATCGTCAGTTTCTGGTCGATCTAAGCGGTCCATTTTTGCCAATTGCTTTCGTCGAGCTTGAGCCCGCTTAGTGGTGGACGCCCGAACGATGTTTTTATTGACGAAATCTTCGAGTTTAGAGATTTTGTCCTGTTGCTTTTCGTACTCTTTCCATTCCCGTTGTAGACGGGCGGCCTTTTGGTCAACGTAGTTTGAATAGTTACCGTGGTAGTGGGTCAGAGTCCCAATCGACATATCGTAAACTTCCGTGACAATGCGGTCGAGGAAGTACCGGTCATGAGAGACGATGAGTAGGGCGCCTTTGTAGCTTTGAATGTAGCCTTCAAGCCAGGTGAGCGTTTCAACGTCCAAGTGGTTGGTCGGTTCGTCCAGTACCAGAAGGTCGCGTTTTTCAAGCAATAGCTTGGCGAGTGCTAACTGGGTCTTTTGACCACCAGATAGTTCAGTAATGGAGCGGTCGTAGTCGGGTTCGTCAAATTCGAAACCGTGCAGGACCCCCCGAATCTCAGCTCGGTAGCCGTAGCCGTTTTGGTTTTTAAAGTTCGTTTGTAGTTGATCGTAGGTTGCGGAAATTTGGGCAAATTGCTCAGCGTCATTGATGACGTCGGGATCACTCATCTGTTCTTCTAACTCGTGCAACTTAGCCTCTTGTTCCTGAAGGGCCTTGAAGACGCTGGCCATTTCTTCCCAAATCGTGCGGTTGGAATCAAGCCCGGTATCTTGGGCTAAGTAACCGATCGTGATGCCCCGTTTAGAAATAATTTGACCTTCGTCCGGGGTTTCGCCTTCGGTAATCATGCGAATGAGCGTCGATTTACCGGCACCGTTTCGACCAACAAGCGCAACGCGGCCGTGTTCGGGCACGTCCATGCTGACATTAGAAAAAAGGGTATCGGCACCGAATCGCCGTGTCACTTGTTGGACTTGTAATAACATGTTGAATCAGCCTGCCTTTCGAATGAATCACAATATAGGATATCCTCTAATTATAGCATGGTTTTTACTTAAGTTGGCCGAACGGATGGGAAATGGCCTAGTGGATCAAACAATTAGCGGGTGGTTAATTCAATAAGTGGGTAGCAATCATCATTAGGTAAAGTATGCGCTTTCACGAACATTTTATTCTGATAGTCAATTAAGAAAAATAACCGTCAATTACATGATATAAACGGCCAATTATTTTCACAACGTCCCCAATCAATTGTCAATGACTGGATGAAATTGGCTGAATTAAAGGCAATCTATGGGAACTTGATAAAAAATTAACCTTGTGAAATCATTGAAGTAACACGCTTTTGCCATGGTCGGTAAGGGGAGGTTGCCGGTTTTTTATTGAAAATCATTTCACAAACTTCATGATTATGCTACAATTGACTCGGATGATAATTTCACAAGCAGTAATCATTTAATGGGTTAGCTATTATTGAAGTTGAGATCATTTTTAGTTACCAAAATTCACAAGGAGGATATTTAACTTGACTGAAACAAAGATTCCAAAAGCGACGGCCAAACGGCTACCAATCTATTACCGGTACCTCAACATCTTACGGGATGCTGATAAGACCCGGGTTTCCTCGACCGAACTTTCCGAAGCCGTTAAGGTAGATTCGGCAACGATCCGGCGCGATTTTTCCTACTTCGGAGCCCTCGGTAAACGGGGTTATGGCTACGACGTTGATAGTTTACTTAAATTTTTCAAGAAGATTTTAAATCAGGATAAGCTGACTAACGCAGCTTTAATCGGGGTTGGTAATTTAGGGAATGCGTTGCTCAACTTTAATTTCCACCAAAACAGTAACGTGCGAATCAGCGCGGCATTTGATGTTCGCGATGATTTGGCAAACACCGTTAAGAGTGGTGTGCCAATTTATCCAATGAACGAATTGCGGCAACAATTGAACGATCAACAAATCAAAATCGTTATTTTAACGGTGCCCGCTGAGGTTGCACAGGATGCAACCGATGAAGCAATTGCGGGTGGTGTTCGCGGTATCTTGAACTTTACCCCAATTCGGGTTTCAGTACCAACCAATGTTCGGGTTCAAAACGTTGATTTAACCAACGAATTACAAACTTTAATTTACTTCTTAGACCACTATAACGAAGAAGCTTAATCTGAACTGACTGATAACGGATTTTCCGGAATTAGTCAGTTTTTTTGTTGCCATTTTTAGCGGCTCAAAAGGCCATGATAGCGTTGATTCTCAAGGGTGAGTTAAAAAACAACTGAATTTTTCGGGAATATCTTGGTTAAATAACTTGCAATTGAAAACGAATAATTTTATAGTAGTACTTGTGATTAGCACTTATGTTAGGTGAGTGCTAACAGTGCTAAACTTTACATTTATTGGAGGGATTCAAGTGTTAAAACCATTAGGAGACCGTGTGATTTTACAAGCACAAGAAGAAGAAGAAACGACTGTTGGCGGCATCGTACTTGCAAGCAATGCTCAAGAAAAGCCACAAACTGCTAAAGTAATTGCCGTTGGCGAAGGCCGCGTGCTTGATAATGGTGAAAAGGTTGCGCCAATCGTTAAAGAAGGCGACACCGTCTTGTTTGATAAATACGCCGGTACTGAAGTGAAGTACGCGGACGCAACTTACTTGGTCGTTCACGAAAAGGATCTTGTCGCAGTCGTCGACTAATCCAGTATTTAAAACGCTGAACTTAAATTAACAACTATTTTATGAGGTGAAGATAAATTATGGCTAAGGAACTCAAGTTTTCTGAAGACGCGCGTTCAGCAATGTTACGTGGCGTTGATAAATTAGCAGACACTGTTAAGACCACCATTGGTCCTAAGGGTCGTAACGTCGTTTTGGAACAATCATACGGCAACCCAACCATTACTAACGATGGGGTAACGATTGCTAAGGCAATTGAATTGTCTGATCACTTTGAAAACCTCGGTGCTAAGTTAGTTGCCGAAGTTGCTTCAAAGACCAACGATATCGCTGGTGATGGGACGACGACTGCCACTGTTTTGACCCAAGCAATCGTTAACGAAGGCATGAAGAACGTTACTGCCGGTGCTAACCCAGTTGGTATCCGTCGCGGGATCGAAAAAGCCACTGAAGCCGCTGTTAAGGCTTTACACGAGATGAGCCACAAGGTTGCTACTAAGGACGATATCGCCCAAATCGCTTCCATTTCATCAGCTAACCAAGAAGTTGGTTCATTGATCGCTGACGCCATGGAAAAGGTTGGTAATGATGGGGTCATCACCATTGAAGAATCACGTGGTGTTGATACGAGTCTTGACGTTGTTGAAGGGATGCAATTTGATCGCGGCTACATGTCACAATACATGGTTACCGATAACGATAAGATGGAAGCCAACCTCGACAACCCTTACATTTTGATCACTGACAAGAAGATTGCCAACATTCAAGACATCTTGCCATTGTTGCAAAGTGTTGTTGAACAAAGCCGTTCACTTTTGATCATCGCTGATGACATTACTGGTGAAGCTTTACCAACCCTTGTTTTGAACAAGATGCGTGGGACGTTCAACGTTGTTGCTGTTAAGGCCCCAGGCTTTGGTGACCGTCGTAAGGCGCAATTACAAGATATTGCCGTCTTAACTGGTGGGACTGTTATCACCGACGACCTTGGTTTGAACTTGAAGGACGCAACCCTTGAACAACTTGGTCAAGCTAACAAGGTTAACGTTACCAAGGACAACACGACCATCGTTGAAGGTGCCGGTTCTAAGGAACAAATCGAAGAACGGGTTGCTGAAATCAAGTCACAAATCGAAGGCACAACTTCTGAATTCGACCGTGACAAGCTAAAGGAACGTTTGGCTAAGATGGCCGGCGGGGTTGCTGTTATCCGTGTTGGTGCCGCAACTGAAACCGAATTGAAGGAACGTAAATACCGGATCGAAGATGCCTTGAACGCTACTCGTGCAGCCGTTGAAGAAGGCTTCGTTGCTGGTGGTGGGACTGCCTTGATCAACGTCATTGGTGACGTGGATAAGGTCGAAGCAGAGGGCGATGAAGCAACCGGTGTTGCCATCGTTCGTCGTGCTTTGGAAGAACCTGTTCGTCAAATCGCTGAAAACGCTGGTCTTGAAGGTTCAGTTATTGTGGAACACTTGAAGACGTTAGAAGCCGGCATGGGTTACAATGCCGCAACTAACGAATACGTTGACATGGTTGATGCCGGAATCGTTGACCCAACCAAGGTAACGCGTTCAGCACTTCAAAACGCTGCCTCTGTTTCAGCCTTGTTATTAACGACTGAAGCCGTTGTTGCTGACGAACCAAAAGATGACGCTGCGCCAGCTGCCCCAGCCGCACCAGGCATGGGCGGTATGATGTAAGCCGACTTAACTTATGATTATTTAAGGAACCACCTCATTAAGTTGGGGTGGTTTTTTGTTTACGCTTGTGTCCAGCGACAGTGTGCGGAGCGAGACGGGTTGAGAGCAGTGTGTAGGGGCACTTCGGTGAAAGCGCCTGGGCCTGGCGGTTTTATCGAAGTGCCCCTACATGCAGCTCTCAGTCTCGCGCAGCACCATTCGGCGTGGTGGCCAGAAAACGCGTGGTTGACAAGTTCATACAACTTCAGGAACCCTGAAAATAACAGTTTAAGTGGCGCCGAATTTTGTTGACTGAGAGCGCCGATTTTCATGCGACTTTGGCGAGCGAAGCGACGACAAACAGCCAACACCCAAATCACACCCAACACTTACGCTGGACACAAGCGTTAACATAGATGATGCCAACTTAATCGTACGGTAAAATCGAGATTATCCGACTAACGGACAAAGTTTTGAAAACCGATAGTAATTGTAGAGTGAAAGGTGTACAATACCTATTGATTTTGCATTCCAGTTTTCGGCATAAATTTATTTAGAATAGCCATTTTGAAGTAGGAGCTATCAGCTATGGTTTAGCGTAGTTGGTAGCTGTTATTCGTCGATAAAGGAGTTAAGAACATGTGGCGTTATTTGAAACGGTTGTTAATAGGGAAACCGTTGAAGACCACGGATGAAGGCGGACAGGCGCTAACGAAGTTTAAAGCGTTAGCCTTGTTGTCGTCTGATGCGCTATCATCCGTTGCGTATGGGACTGAACAAATTACAACGGTCCTGATTACGCTCTCCGCAGCAGCGTTAATGTATCAGCTTTGGGTTGTTGCGTTAGTGCTGGTACTGTTGTTTGCGATTACGTTGTCCTATCAACAAATTATTCACGCGTACCCCTCAGGTGGGGGTGCCTACGTTGTTGCAACGACCAACTGGGGCCAACCAGCGGGGTTAGTTGCTGGTGGGTCATTGTTGGTTGATTACATGTTGACGGTGGCCGTTTCGGTGACTTCTGGGACCGATGCGATTACGTCGGCGATTCCGGCGTTAGTCCATCACCAAGTCGGCATTTCGATCATCATTGTGTTGTTTATTATGGCACTGAATTTACGAGGGATGCGCGAGTCTGCGTCATTCCTGACCTTGCCAGTGTATTTCTTCATTGTCATGATGCTTGCGATGATTGGCTGGGGGATGTTTAAGATTGCCACCGGTCAAGTGATTTACCATGCGTCGGCACCGGTTGGCGCGCCCGTAACAGGGATGACCGTGTTGCTGTTCTTCAGAGCCTTTTCATCTGGGTCGTCTTCATTAACCGGGGTGGAAGCCATCAGTAACGCTGTGCCGAACTTCCATAAACCAAAGAGTCACAACGCATCAGCAACTTTGGCAATTATGGCTGGTATCTTAGCCGTCTTCCTGAGTGGCGTTACTTTTCTGAGTTACTACTTAGGCATTGTGCCAAAATTCGATAACACGGTTCTGTCTCAAATCGGGACTGCGGTCTTCGGACACGGCATGCTTTACTACTTGTTACAACTTTCAACGGCTTTGATTTTGGCCGTTGCTGCCAACACCGGGTTTTCGGCCTTCCCAATTTTGGCTTATAACCTGGCGAAGGATAAATTCCTGCCACACGCCTATCTGGACCGTGGTGATCGATTAGGTTATTCCAACGGGATCATTTCCTTAGCCGTTGGTGCGATCGTCTTGATCATTATCTTCCACGGGCAAACTAGCTTACTGATTCCACTGTATGCGGTTGGGGTGTTCGTACCGTTCACACTGTCGCAATCAGGGATGATTCGGCACTGGTTCCGCGTACGTGAAGGATTATGGCCACTCAAGGCCTTCATCAACTTCATTGGGGCCTTTATCTCGTTAGCGTTGGTCGTCTTCCTATTTATGCTTCACTTTGGGAACGTTTGGCCATACTTGATCGTCATGCCAGGTCTGTATTACCTGTTCTACCGGATCCACTTGCACTACAAGAACGTTGCTCATCAATTGCGGGTGAGCGAGGACAGTCAATCGGTCAACCATCACTATGATGGGGCAACGGTGATCGTTCTTGTCAGCAACGTGACGCAGGTGACGGCGCGCGCAATCGATTACGCCCGTTCCGTTGGGGACTACGTGATTGCAATGCACGTATCGTTTGACGAGAACCCACGTAAGGAACATAAAACAGCCCAGAAATTCAAGGCTGAGTTCCCAGACGTCCGGTTCGTTGATATTCACTCGTCATACCGATCAATCATTACACCAACGTTGCGCTTCTGTGATGTCATCGCCAAGCGAGCAGCAGAACGAAACTTTACCACTACCGTTTTGGTGCCACAATTCGTTCCACGACGGCCATGGCAAAACATTCTGCATAACCAAACGGCTTTGCGATTACGGACAGCGTTAAATACCCGTGAAAACATCATTGTCTCGACTTATAGCTACCACTTGAAACAATAGTGCACTTAAATATTAAACCGGCTAAGACGCTAAAAATATGCGTCTTAGCCGGTTTTTGTTTTTCACGTTTGTTTAACTGATGTTTGTGTCCAGCGATAGTGTGTTTAGTTTGTGAGGTGATTCTGGTTTCCTATAGTGGGAAGATGCCGCGGAAGGCTCCGGCGCTATGCGAGGCTGGAACGCAGTGGCGGGCCTACGAGCTAGGAATGGAAGGAAACCACTTCCATGCCGGATCTCTCCGGATCCGCGTATGACTAAAGCACTCGCAGCCCGAACCCCACGGACTACGACTGCTTAAGTCATACCGACACTGCTGAGCCTCGCGCGCCTCCGCCTCCCGCTACAGAGTGCGCTGTCGGAAACTTAATTGCTAACTGCAATAATCTGAAGTTGACAAAACTGCATAACCGCAATGCTCAATGCTGACTCAACAATCGTAAGAAACGATAGTGGTCAATGTTCAGTAACATCAACAAATCAACGATTGTGCAATGCTAAATCTGTCAGTCGTGCGTCACGTTGACATTAAGAAGATATCGATGCTTATTCATCTCGATTATGAAACGGTGACTGCTGATCAATTTTGCGTTTGTCGAATCAACGTTAGTGTTATTGCGATATCGCCTCAAGGTGTCTAGCTAAGCACTTGAGATGGTCTACAATAGTGCCGAATTACGCCAACGTAAGATTTCGGTAAGCGGCTAGGTGGATGCTGTGTCGCGATAATTGGTGGTTGTTGATGCTCTTCCAACAACCGCCAATTATCGGGGACGAAGTTAAGACTCGCATGGGTTTTGGCGAGGTTTAACTTCGAGGTTTGAGACCGCTCTTTGGCTCAGACCGGCCCCACAGCAGGAACCTAGCTGCTTACCGGAATCGACAGTAACTGAACGGAAGAATGCTTACGCTAGACACAAGTGACAGCAGGTAGGGGATTAGACCACAAAAAAAGACCCGAAGCACAATGCTTCGAGTCTTTTGATTAATGATCGATTTAAACCAAACCAACCAAACGTGCGAACGTTGGAACGACAAGGTCGACAACGATTGACACGATAACAACGGCGATGGAAGCCATAGAACCTTGGATAGAACCCAATTGAACGGCTTTGGCAGTACCAACGGCGTGTCCGGCAGTCCCTAAACCAAGACCAGCACCGATTGGATCAGCGTTCAAACGGAAGATCTTGATGAAGAAGGTTGCCAAGGCGTAAATGATAACGGCGTTCAAGATACATGCCATGGCAGTAACGGCAGTGTTACCACCGATAGCACCGGCAACTGGCATCGCAATGGCAGTCGTAGCAGCTTGCGTCATCATTGAAGAAATCATCACGTTGTTCAAGCCGAAGAGCTTTGAAACACCGTAGATGGCGAAGAGGGAAATAATCATCCCGACGATTAATGAAAGCACAATTTCAAGCCAGAAACGTTTAACGATATCGTTCCGACGGTATAGTGGAATAGCAAAAGCAATAGTGGCAGGGTTCAAGAACCAGAATAAGATGTCCCCACCTGGTTTGTAGGCTGCTTGGTAGAAGTACGTTGGTGTAACGTTGAACCATTTAGCCATCAACCAAAGAATAAAGATCCCTAAAACCATCCCGAAGAAGAGGGGTTGGAAAAGGAAGAAACCATTTGAAATCTTGAATAAATATTGACCAATTAAGAATACGGCTAATGAGAGGAAAATACCGAAGAAGGCAATCCCACCAACATTAGTGTCTAAGGCGTTCCCTAAAAACGTTGCCCATGTCATGAAAGCTCATCCTTTCTCTATAAATGACTGTTATTCGGTAACATCGGTTTGCTTGTGGAAGACGTGACGGCTGATGTACATGAAGCCGGCAGTCGTGTAAGCAATAACGACCAACATGATAAGCGTTGCACAGATGATAACGATGATCAATTGCACACCGGACTTAGCCATGATATCAAGTGAGGCAGTCATTTGAATCCCGGATGGAACGAACAAGAAGGCAATCAAGTTAACCAAGAAGTCCCCCATCTTTTCAACTTGCCAAAGTTTGACAATCTTGAAAGTTAATAATAAATATAAAATGACAATACCAAGAACGGGAGTTGGAACTGGGAATGATGCTGGGAATAATGGTGAAATCAATGAAGATACGAACAGCACAAGCCCAAAAATGAACATTTGTTGCAAAATTGGAGCTGGTTCGTGTTCAACCTCCGTCGTGTTGGCAGCTTTCTGATTACTTGCCATGGATAAACACTCCTTTCAAAATATATAAACATTTCACAAACTTGCAAAGCGTTTTCACTTCACAACTAGATTATAATAACTTTTGCTCTAAAACGCAAGGGGCTAATGTTTAACGAATTCACAAATGAAAGCGAATACATTGTGAAATCAACTCTTTAAGGGGGTAACTTGTTCAAAAATTAACTGATTTAATTTAGATTTTCAATTCAAAATTTGTGTTTCATGAAAACGATTTGTATAATAGAAATAATTGACTAATGAAGAGAGGACGAGCAATGAAATTTGAAATCATTGTCAGTTTAATGGCGACTATGATTTTTTCGGCAATTCTGACACCATTTATTCGAAAATTAGCGTTTCGGATCGGAGCAATTGATAATCCGAATGCCAGACGTGTCAATAAAGTACCGATGCCGACGATGGGTGGACTTGCGATTTTCCTTTCCTATACGTTTGCCACAGTCTTTTTGCTTCGGGCGCAGATTCCGACCCGGCAACTGTGGGGGGTCTTTGGTGGCGAGTGCGTGATTATCCTAACCGGGATGATCGATGACGTCTTTGAATTGAAACCACGGCAAAAGATTCTGGGGATCTCAATTGCGGCGTTGGTCGTTTACTTCGGCGCTGGGTTGAAGATGATTCACTTGACGATTCCGTTTGTCGGCATGATTTCGATCGGCTGGTGGAGCCTGCCAGTGACGTGGATCTGGATCCTCGCCATCACTAACGCGGTGAACCTGATCGATGGCCTCGATGGTCTCGCGACCGGAGTTGGCATCATCGCACTCTCAACAATGGGAATTACGGGCTTGTTTTTCCTAAATACTGCAAATACGTTCGTGGGTATCAGTATCTTTGCGTTGGTTGCAGCGATGGTTGGATTCCTGCCTTATAACTTCTTTCCGGCCCGAATCTACCTTGGGGATACTGGCTCGCTGTTCATCGGCTTCATGATTTCAGTATTTTCACTGTACGGTTTGAAAAACGTTACTTTTATTTCCATGATCATTCCGGTGATCATTTTAGGGGTGCCGATTACCGATACGGTTTACGCTATTTTGCGGCGGCTATTGAATCGGCAACCGATTTCGCACGCGGATAAGCACCATTTACATCACCGGTTGATGCAGATCGGGTTAACGCATCGGCAAACGGTGCTCGTGATTTACGGCATTGCCATGATCTTTGCGTTTATCTCACTGCTGTACCCAATCTCACCACGCTGGGGGACGATTTTCCTCACGATTGCCAGCTTGATTGGCTTGGAGCTTTTTGTGGAAGCCATCGGGTTGGTTGGGAAGAACCGCCAGCCGCTGTTAAATTGGATCAATAAAGTGGTTAAGAGTACCACGTCTAAGAATTCGCATTAATGATTAAACTAAAAAATCGGCGCTTCTCGTTTGAGGAAGCGCCGATTTTTTGATTGGTTCAGTCTGCATTCGGATGGTCGTTTCGATACAACGGCACCTCAACGTCGTGGTAGTGATCTTCGCCAACGACAAAGGTGACCTGTCCGGCTAATAGGTTAGTGACGGCTGTTTGCGTGGCCTCAACGTCAGGAACGTCCACTGCAATTTGGACGGTGACGTTTTCGGCGTAAGTCGTATCCAGCACACTCACGGTGTTTTGTTGTAAATAATAATTAAGCTTATCAAAGTTGGCATAACTAACGGTGAGTGCGAGGTCGGTTTGGAGGACCCGTTTCACCACGCCCACGGCTTCGATACCCCGGGAAGTCGCGTTGCTGTAAGCCCGAATCAATCCACCAGCGCCAAGTTTGATGCCGCCGAAGTACCGGGTGACAACTGCGCAGACGTTGTGAAGGTCAGTCATTTTCAACACTTCGAGAATTGGCACACCAGCGGTTCCGGAGGGTTCGCCATCGTCGCTTTCGCGTTGAACATCGTCATGTTCGCCCAGCATATAAGCGAAACAGTTGTGATTGGCCTTCGGATTAGCTTTTCGAGTGGCTTCAATAAACGCGTCAGCCTCTTCCTTAGTTGAAATTCGGGCGAGACTGCAAATGAACTGTGATTTTTTGATGTCAATGGTGTGTTGGCCATTGGCCTTTAGGGTTAAATAATTTTCAGACATAGGAATGAAACCTCGTTTCGTTTACGTATTTATAGAACAGGAGGTGAATCAAAATGGAAGTAACGCAATTATTTGGTCGCCAAGTGCTACAAGAAACGTTGGTCGTTTCTGAACCGTATCAAATGCAACTTGAATCACGGCCCGCTTTAAAGCTAGTAGGGCGCTGGGTCCATTGCCAACGATGCAATCAGCGGGCTAAAGCCCAAACCGTGAAGTTACCAGATGGTCGCTATTACTGCCCGCATTGCTTTCAACTTGGGCGAGTCACCGCTAAGCAGCAACTTTGGCACTTACCAGATCCCAATCGGTTTCCGGAGGTCGCCAAACCCGCGCTGACTTGGCAAGGTCAGTTGACCCGCCATCAAGACGCGTGTAGTCAACAAATTTTGCACCATTTTCAGGCGCACAGTGATCACCTATTGTGGGCGGTCACTGGCGCTGGTAAAACCGAAATGTTATTTAAGGGGATTCAGTGGGCCGTTGAAGCCGGATTGAGAGTGGCAATTGCGTCACCGCGAATCGACGTTTGTCTGGAACTAGTTCCCCGGATTCGCGAGGCGTTTCAGGAAGTTGAGCAAATCGTATTGTATGGCGATGCCCCGGAACCGTAACGTTATTGTCAATTGACCATCTGTACTACGCACCAACTCCTTCGATTTTACCATGCCTTTGACGTTTTGATCGTGGATGAAGTCGATGCGTTTCCGTTTGCGTCTGATCCGGGGCTGTTATTTGCGGCTCAGCAGGCTAAAAAGCCGACTGGCGCAATTTTGTATCTGACGGCGACACCGAGTCGGCAACTGTTGCGGCAGGTCAAGCGTGGCCAGTTGCAACTTAGCTATTTGCCACTCCGGTATCATGGCCATCCGTTACCAGTCATCAACGTGACTCGAAGTAAAAATTGGCGACAGCAATTGGGAAAACAACAACTGCCAAGCCAACTTCGCAGGTTGATGAAGCAGCGGTTGGACAGCCAGCGGCAATTTTTGCTATTTGTACCGCATATTCGGGACTTAGCATTGGTGGCAGCCGCAATCAACCATGCGTTTCCTAAAATACCGGTCACAACTGTTTACGCGGCTGACCCAGAACGACACGAAAAAGTGCAAGCGATGCGTTCACGGGAATGCCTGTTTTTGGTAACGACGACCATTTTGGAGCGCGGGGTAACGTTTCCAGATATCGATGTGTTCGTGTTGGGCGCGGATGATCCGGTATTTTCAACGGCAGCTCTGGTTCAAATTGCGGGTCGAGCTGGGCGGCGAGCGGATGCGCCGGATGGTCTCGTGCAGTTCTTTTGTCAAAACGAGACGGCTGCGGTTCGACTCGCACAACGACAGATTAAGTTGGTGAATCGAAAGGGACAGCTACTGAAGCGAGAGGATGGCTAATGGTGAGTTGTTTATTGTGTAGCCAAGTGGTGACGTCAGAAATCACGCTGGCTGATTTATTGAGTTTTCGGCGGTTGCCAGAACCCGTAATTTGCGGTAACTGTGAGGACCAGTTTGAACGAATTGACCAACAGCGAACGTGTGTCCAGTGTGGCCGCGAGCAGGAACAGCCCCAAATCTGCCAAGATTGCGTTCGTTGGCCGGAGGATGGGTTTAAAAACCGAGCCTTGTATCACTATAATGATCAGTTAAAACGGTTCATGTCCCAGTATAAGTTTAACGGCGACTACCGACTACGGGTAATATTTCAAACCGCGATGCGACGGGCAATTGTTGCGTGGCACCCGGAGATGGTTGTTCCGATTCCCATCACACCGGTAACGTTGTATCAACGCGGGTTTAATCAAGTTGCCGGATTATTGGAAGGCATCCCGGTCGTTGAGGCATTGCGAACTAAGCAGCGTGAAAAGGGCATCCCACAGGCAGATAAAAACCGGCAACAGCGAATGTTGACACCGCAACCCTTTTTGTTAAATATTGAAAATGATCAACTCGTCAATAAAAGAATTTTAATCGTCGATGATGTGTATACGACTGGCCGGACAATTCGGCACGCCGCAACGCTTTTGCGCGAGTCAGGGGCAGGTGAAGTACACGGGTTGACCCTTGCTCATGGGTAAACTTTTTTCAGTAATTCGTTGTGTATTGTAGCGCTTTTAACAACGCAAATTTGAGAATCGCTTAATACCGCTATCTGTGGCGGTTTGTGAGCCTTAGTTTGCGGAAGTGAATGCCCTTTTGAATGCCATTAGCTCAGATTGAGGTGTTTTTCGAGTGTTTGGACGGCTTCTTTTTTAGCGTTCGCATAGAGGTGAGTGTACTTATCCATGGTGACTTTAATATCAGTGTGACCCATTAACTTTGAAATGGCTTTGATATTCACATCAGAAGCAAACAGCAGGGACGCATACGAGTGGCGTAAGCCGTGCACCGTGATGTATTTGAGTTCGTACTTGTCGATGATGCGCACCAGCCATAACCGTAACGTGCCTTGTCTGAGATGCTTGTTTTCCCGATTGGAGAATACGAGTTGATCCTTGCCGTTAGCGTTGAACCCTTGCATGAGTAATAGCTGTCGTTGCTGTAGCTGCCACTTCTTAAGCAAGCGGGCAGTATCGCTAGTAATATCAATTGAACGGATGGAGCTAGCCGTTTTAGGTGATTGGAGGCCATAACCTTCAACCTTGTTAGCGGTGGTTGCTTTGATGTGGATCACGTCATCCGTTAAATCAACGTTAGCCCACGTTAGCGCCATCAGTTCACCTTCACGCATCCCCGTTAACGCCAGTACCTTAAACAGCACTCTTTGCTGATCACGGTGGTGGCGGCTAGCGTCATCATCTAAGCAATCGAAAAAGTGCTGCAGCTCAGTTTCGTTATAATAGTTTTCCCAGTCATCAGGCAATGGGTGGTTACGTGGAGATTTGTTCTTCTTGACCTTCGGGTGTGTTACCAGCTTGGTAGGGTCTTTGTCGATAAGCTCTAACCGCATAGCGTACTTGAACACTAAACCGGAGTACGTGAGCAACTGCTTATAGATCACTAATTGTTTCGCCCACTGATTAACGACTTGTTGGACGTAGGGAATGGTGATTTTATCAATGCGCCGATTCCCGAAAGCTGGTAAAATATGATTGTTGAACAATGACGTAGCCGTGACAAACGTACTGCTTTTAACAGTATTGCGGTAACTCACTAGCCATTGATCGTATAGTTCTTGAAACGTGAATATCTGAGGGCGTGCCAGCCCTTTATGGTTGAAGTCCGACTGTAGTCGATCCAGACACAGTTGGGCTTCTTTTTTGCGTTTAAAGCCCCGGCGGGTAGTCTTAACCTTCTTACCGGTAGCTGGATCAGTGCCCAAGTAGGCTTGAAACATCCAACGTTCTTCTTCGTTCTTATCGAGATACTTCTTGAAACTTGCCATAAATATCATTCCCTTTGTGTACCAGCGGCGGCAGGTATGTAGGGGGAAAATAATTTAAACGAAAGTATAACGTTCTACATCGAGGTTCTTTTTTAAACGCCCCCAAGGAAAATCAAAAGCGATTTTTAATATTTTGTTGTCGTTTGGTCTATGAATTAAAGCCCCAAAGGTTAATTTGTCTCTGGCGTTGGAGGTTAATACAGGAAAATCGGTATTTTTTAATATCAGATCAGATATGTGGTCAAATAACAGATTATTCAGTTGGTTCTGAAACGCAACGGGTAACTGCTTATATATGGGTTTTAGACCAGCGTCTTCGGAAACATAGCCGACAAGGGATACATATAAATCGTAGTTTCCTGTAAACGCACTATCAAAGGGGCCGAACGAATCAGGGGTTTTTAACACTATTTCATAAGATATAGATTCTTCTAACTGATTATGTTTCACCACTAAATTTACGTATTTAGTGGTTATTTTCATCGTATCTTCAAACTCAAATTGGTATGGTGCGTACACAAAAAAGTCAGCGGGAGTAATACCGAGGTAATTACAAAGCTTATCTATTGTGTCGGTTGCGATATTTGCCTGTGGGTTATTGACGATATTAGACACAGCGCTTCGGGAGATGCCTAACTCATCAACAACTTCTTTGATGGACAACTGGCGCTCTGCTAACAGCACATTTAAACGGTTTGCTAGCATGTTAATGCCTTCTTTCTACAATGATTTTACAGACAGTATATCACAAATACACACTTCAAATGTCGATATTAAAAATCATTTGTAGCTTGTAATATCGAAAAGCGAGTGGTACATTTAACATATCGAAGGTTATATAACTTTTGAAATAATTATAAAGGAGTTCTGAAAGATGAATAACCTGTCAGCAATTTTAGGGGAACGACTTTTAACTATTGGTGATGTTGTTTTAGGAACGGGCTTAAGTCGAAGTACGATTTCCGCCGTATATCATCGTAGGTCGGATGCCGTAAAACTCAGCACCCTAACCAAGATTTGTGATTACTTGCAGATTCCGCTATCTGATTTAATCGAGTACACGCCAAAAGAATCAGTTAAGCAGTAGCATTTGCCACCACGTCACAGCAGAAAGGGGTATCACTATGGATTTAGATTTAAACGTCATCATCAGCAACCGGGACGCCATCACCAGCAGTTTGACGGTGGCCAAGGCGTTTCATAAGCGACCTGATAACGTACTACAAAAAATTGACGATATTCGTAAGAATTGGAAAAAGTTGTTGGATGAGTTGCCCTTGAAAATAAGGGCAACTAACGATGTAATCAATCCGAAAACGGATGCAATTCAAGGTGAACTAAGTCCCGACATCGGGTTAAAAAGGTTCAAGGATTGCTTCTTTGAAACTGAATACATCACTGAAAACGGTCGAACGGTTCGTAGTTTCGATATGAACAGAGATGGATTTGTTTTACTAACAACCGGCTTCAATGGTAAAGATTCACTGAAATTCAAATTGATGTTTCTTGATCGCTTCAATGCTCAGGAGCAAGAGTTGGCTAAGCGGTCGATTCTATACGAGATTGAGGGTAAGCAACGCAAACGGCTCACTGATACGATTCAGAAGTATTACACCGGTGACAATCTAGGCGGCCAGATTCGTAAGTTCACCAACTTGCTTTATATCACGGCTGCCGGTAACAAAGCCGATAAGCTAAAACGTGACCGTGGACTAGATCAGAAGGTATCAGCGTTTGCGGATGCGCTAACGAGCGCTGAACGTGACAAGTACATTGATGCTGAAAACCAGCTCATTATCGCTTACAGCACCGGCACCACGGACTATTACGTGTTGAAGGATATGTTACTGGAAAAGAAGTCTGCATAGGAAATGCCGAACTGGCGGGCTTATAACGAAACGTTATTAGCCAACGAACTTTGAAAAGGAGACAGCGCAGTGAAATTGTTTCTAGTTACGATGAACACGGCTGTAACAGGGATTGATAACCCGGCGTATTCTGATTTGATTGGCGTATTCAACAGCATGGAGAAGGCGGAGCGTGCCCGGGATGCTTTTGCAATGAAGGCAGCGACCGCCATCACGTCAGCCGATGATTGCCAAGACGAGTACGAGGGATTCCAGGAGAGTATCACAATCGACGAGTTACGGATGAACGAAACCTATTTCGATAAGCAATTGGAGTTTGAAGTTTACTAAGAAAGGATTGATTTAAATGGACGTACCAGCACCAGAAATCAAGGTTGTACTTGATCCCGAATATACGGCAGCACTTCGGGAAAGCGTTATGGCAACGATTACCAGCGCCGTAGCGGATGCACGGCAGAAAGCCTACATTGATTCGGATTGGGTTTCTAAGAAGAAACACATAGCCAAGTACCTTGATATTTCAGAGCAGACATTGAATGTACTAATCAAACAAGGTCTCCCAGTTCACTATTTGGGTGATGCTGATGTTTATTCGGGAAACAAGCACGAAATGACACAGTGGATTTTAAACAATATGTAGCACCAACCAATAAAAATTAATCACACCGCGGCGGCAGGATTAATTAAGCATCATCAGACACATATTATTGCGATTTAACGAGGGTTGGGCAGTCATTCGGTTAGTTATCCGTTAACTTGAAAGGACGGTGAGAGGCGTATGAGCAATTTATTCGGTGTAATGGCTATCTCAGCACTAGCGGCGTTAATAGCTGGCGTAAATATCGGCATTTACTTAGCACAGTTCATGAAAGAGGATTAGGGCGATTATGTTAGAGAATACAAAAACGGCGTGTGCTGTAAGTTTGGCGACCCAGCACACACCTATGAAAAAGGCATTCCGTATAGCTCTTTTCGTGTATTCATTCTACCAGAATTACCCCCAGATTATAAGGAAATGGGGAGATTACATTGAACAATCAGCAAAATCAACCGGCACGGATGAAAGCAATTCATCTTAGCCAACGTAACTATCAGATCATTGAATTACTCACATCCGCTAAAGTGGCGCTTAATGCGGTACAAAACGACGCCAGCAACGTAACCACTGAAACGGTCACTCACGTACTTGGACAGCAGCAGGCGGCAATAATAAGCGCCCTAGCATTGGTCACAGAGTCAATCAAGCTAACAACGCTGAACACGCAACTAGCCGACTCAATACATGATGACTTAAACGACGATCAGGGGGCACGTAATGACTAACCAATCACAACTAAGCGATGCTAATTTTAAACTGAAACAGTTGGCCGATCGGGTGAACGAGTTAATTTCACTGAACGAAGTCATGAAATGGTATTTCGATGATGGTATTAAACTCGCAACGGCCATAAATGGTATTCAGAAGCCGACTAATGCCCAATGGGAACAACTATGCCAGCAGTTAAGTGACAAGCTCTATAACAGCTCACGGATAGCTGAAACAATGAGGCGGCTGGCGTGGGAGTCCGAAGACATTCAAGCGTGGTTGGGTACGTTCCTAGAAGATTTAGCGGAGGTTAAGTAATGGCACGAAGTAATATCATCACAGCAAAGGTTGAGCAACTCATTTCAGTATCAGAACTAAGTACGGCGGCATTTACACAAGCCCAAGCTAACTACAGTTACACGGAGACGCCGGAACAACTATGTAGCCGTATAGATCGGTTGAACGTGATTGTTGACCAAGCCCGGTGTTTCGCATCACTAGTAAGTGATTTAGCGATGGATATTAGCAGCGAGTATGCCACTGAAACGCAATCAAGGGAGGTAACGAACGATGACAACTAGCACGGAGTACATTTTACAGGCTGAGAAGCAGCTAAGGACACTCACCGACCAATTGCACCAACTAGATTCAGAACTCACCAGAACACGCTTAACAGCTCACTCACGGCAACGGCTTACTGAACTACACCAATCAATAGCGGATAGTGCCGTAGAGGTTCAGCGCCAGCTAATAGCGGCACAGCGGACTTCTCCACAAGTGGGGAAAATACCAGTGCTTGATTTAGTTTGTCGGTAAAGGTGGGATGGCAATATGGCAGATAATCAAGGTTGGGTTAAGCTGTACCGTCAGTTACTTGATAAGCCGATATGGTTAAACAGTCGAGCAGAGCACCAAGTTGTTTTAATCACACTGCTATTGATGGCTAACCATGTTCCGAATGAGTGGGAATGGCACGGCAGAAAGTACGTGGTTCAGGCCGGTCAAATGATTACCAGTTTAGCTCAAATAGCTCAAAAAAGTGGTAAAAATATCACTACCCAGAACGTGAGAACTGCACTACTTAGATTTGAAAAGTTAGGTTTTCTAACAAACGAATCAACAAAGCAAAGTAGGCTTATAACCATTGTTAACTGGGGGCTATTCCAAAGTTCGGATGGGCAAGCTAACAAAGCAACTAACAATCAACTAACAAACGACCAACAAAGGACTAACAAAGGACTAACAACTAACAAGAATGATAAGAATAAAGAGAATGATAAGAATGAAGAGAATTCTTCTTCTTCTCTCTCTAAGTATCAAAATAGTGAGGATCAGGATAACAGGAAGCAGGAAGAAAAAGAAAAACTCCCAGATCAGCCGAATAATGATTCAAGTGAAACGGATCAGGCACAACAGAGTTTAACTACTTTTTGGAATCAAAATGGATTTGGTACGTTGACGGATAAGCACCAGAGAAACATAGAAAGTTACGTTAACCAGTTTGAGAGTAAAGGCGCTAGCAAAGAGTCAGCTTATCGGTTGATTGAGTTTGCACTAGGTGAAGCCGTAGATGCTAACGCAACAAGATGGAACTACGTTGAATCAACGCTAAAGGATTATCTAAGTAAGAACATTACTACGGTTATTCAAGCTCAGACTAACAAAAATCAGTGGCAAGCACAGCAGACTGATAAACGTAAGGTAACTAACTCGGCTCAAATAAGCGCAGAGGAGCGTTTAAAGCAGGTAGGTAAGGAATCATCCGGGTTACCATTCTAGGAGGCTTAAACATGCAAAATATAGGCGTAAGCGATGAAATGCAACAAATCAAGGAATCAGCAATTGAAGCTCAGTCTGAAATTGATGTTGCTAGGTACAAGGATCAGTATACCGACAGCAAGGCCGTTAACTACTGGAAAAGTGTTGTTGATAGTCGACAGTGGGATCGAGAAGTAATTCGTTTGAAAAAAAACCTAGATAATTTAGTTGGCAACCTAGCCGATACTCTAAACACTAATGATGTGGAGAAGCGTGCAGACGATATGTTTTTGGTGGCGATGCAACGAGCGGTTAACTACAAAGT
This sequence comes from Secundilactobacillus muriivasis, assembly GCF_054785195.1. Classification (NCBI taxonomy): domain Bacteria; kingdom Bacillati; phylum Bacillota; class Bacilli; order Lactobacillales; family Lactobacillaceae; genus Secundilactobacillus; species Secundilactobacillus muriivasis. The sequence continues at coordinate 44,517 of NZ_BAABMI010000009.1, forward strand.
GATTAATTTCGACTATGTGAAACGGATCGTTGAGCATTTAAGGTATAACGTGCAGCCGACTGTAAATGTTTTTAACGTCGATCCTTTAACGTTACCTAAGCCCACGTTTGAAGAACTGCATCCGTTGTCAGAACAGGATAAGGCAATCAATGCGATGTATCAGAAACAGAAACAAGGGCGCTTGTCTAAGGTTGGTTCATTGATGAACTACGGTGGCCGGATTGATTATCAATTTAGCGACTTTAAAACGCCAGATGAGGCTACTAAGCGGGTATTGATGCAAGGGCAGGCTATTAGCAACGAGTTCAAGCATGGGCACTATGTTAACGCAATATTCACGGGTAAGACCGGGCGAGGTAAAACCATGCTGGCGGTTGCCATTATGAACGATGTGAACCAGAACTCAGTGCTGCAAACAGATTGCTTAATTGTCAGCATGGCGATGTTTGAAGATTTATTAATGGCTAACTTAAACGATCAGCGACTAGATGAACGCGCAACGTTGGAGAAACGAATGATTAAGGCCGATTTAGTCGTTTGGGACGACCTCGGCAGCGATACCAGCATGAGACGTGAAATAAAAGAGGCCAACGAAACCACTCAAAAGGCAATTTTTAGAATAGCGGATGCACGGCAGTGGAAGGCTAATATAATCACGACTAATCACAACGGCGATGAGTTAGATTATATGTACAACTCAAAAATCATCAGTCGGTTGATGACCAAGAAACCGGAACATGTTATTGATTTTAATCAGTTACCAGATAGACGAATGAACTAGGGGGGACGATCATGAGAAAACTAATCAAGCAGGATATTGAAGTGTTGCGGCTATTGCATAAAGGACAGGCTCACAAAACTAGTCGCAAGTATATTATGGCGGCTACCGGGTTAAGTCAGCGTAAAGTGTACGATTCAATCGAAGCACTACGTAACGTGGGCATTCCCGTGATGGCAAGCCGCAATAATCGGGATTCGGGTTATTTCATTGCGGAGACCGCCGAAGAGAAGCAAGCGGGCATTGCGCAGTACAAACGCCAGATTGCCACGGAACAGCACAGTTTGAGCCAACTAGAACGAGCTGATATTAACGGCTACTTGCCGGATGCTGCTGCCGATCCGGTGTTGTGGGCGGAACTAGGTTCAGAGTTGCTAGACGTGACCCCGACTAGTGACGGTGCAAGCATCCGTTTGAAGAAGACACTGTGAGGTGACCGTAGATGACAACTGAGGCTAAAATATTAACGCTGTGGAACGAACAGGCCGATTCACTCATAAGTAGACGGCAGGAACTTAAACGGCGCGACAGACAATTATATCGGCTGATTACACGGATGCATTTACGACAGGATGAGTTGGTGGCGTTAGAAGCTGATTACTACCAGTTCGGTGAAGATGACAGTAGACAGCCAACGATGATTAAACCACATTCAGAGTTTGCTACGTTGCTAGTTGCGGATCATAGCGACGTTGACCAGATTCGGGCTGATTTCAACCAGTTCAAGCAGCAGCTTCGCGAGTGGACGGCCGACATTACCGAACTAATGCAGAGCTTGCGAGATGTGATTAATGACAGCTCACGGCATGCGGATGAACGACGGTTTGCGATTGGGCTAGTTGATCGGGTATATGATGCGACGAAAGCGGCAGGCGATTACCTAGTATTGAGTGAATCGTGGTGATGAGATGCGCTATACCACAAAAGGGTTAACCAGCATTGAAGGCCAGCACGACGTTTATCATTGCAACCAGCCTGATTGTCCCACTTGCAAAGCTTTTTGGGAGTACGCTACTCGCTTACGTGAACAAGCAGAGCGCAAGGAACCCGGCCGCCTGAGTACGAAAGAATGGATCAGTGCCCGCTACCTAGATGGCATGACGGTGCGAGAAATTGCGTTCAACGTTGATTGGCCTGATGATAAGGTGATTAAGTATCTCACAGCTATAAAGTTATATAAACATTCTAAACGCCCCCACAGACGAGCAAGGCCAGCACCCGATCCAGTTCAGTTAGCGTTATCGTTGGGGACGACTAAACAGGCCGTTAAGATTAAACGTACTGAACAGCGGATGAGAACACTCATTGAGGCGGGGCTAAGTCGGCAGGCTATTGCTAAACAATTGCACCACACGCCAGAAGCGGTATATCAGTACATCGCTACCCATCCGTTACCACGGGTACACCAACAAGCCGTGACGTTGTATGACGTGACTTACAGCGGTGGCCACCGGTACTTTGATCGGGACGGCAACGAATACCAAGTTAAAAGAATGGAGAATGAATGATGAAGATGAATATTAACTACCCAGCCATGGTTGAGCGAGCATGGAAGATAATTCAAGAACAGGGTGCCACTGATGTGACGAAACAACAGCTCTATACGCAAATGGTTAAATCCGGGATGATGGATGAGAGCGGACAGCCTACGCAAGCAGCTATTGATCGAGGACTAGTTGAGGAAGCTAAGCCGGAAGAGTACACGCTGGCAGAGTTTAAACAGGCGTGGCCGGTATACGCTCAGTTTGAAGATAAACATTTCAGAAAGTCCCCTGAGGGATGGATGGCGGATGCCTATGTAATTCGAGAGCTTGCTAATCAACGGCTGAACGATCCAGACATTACCGAAGATCAGCGACAGGTAGCGTATGGAATGCTAGAACAATTGGACGAATTGGAGGGTAACAAATGAAGACGATGAACAGCAGCAGAAACAGGCACTCGGCCATGTTGTGGCGGTGCGTGAGCGCATTACGCCGGGTGTTTAGGCTATATCGAGATATTACAGAAGTACGGGTACAAGTGTTTTTCAGTGATGACAGCGAACCCGGTTACACCTATGAAGATAAATTAGAGTAAGTTAAGTAGCGTCCCTGTTGATCAGGGGCGCTATTTTGATGCTGGTCGCTTGCAATTTATTTGACGTGTATTACAATGTAATACAGAAAGAGGTGTTGAATATGGCAATGATTACAGTCCGAGTGAGTGACCAAGAAAAAGAGTGGTTGCAATATATGGCAGACTTCTACGGTTTAACGCTATCTGATTTAGTTAAGCAGTATTCAATGGAGCAGCTAGAAGATGAATACGACAAGCAGGTTGCTGAGGTTGCCTATAAACGTTATCAGGAGAGTGGCAAGAAGACCCATTCCATGAGTGAGATATTAGCGGAGTTTGGCGGGGTAGACGATGAGCTATAGGCTGGACTTTTCAAACGATGCGAAGAAACAACTCAAAAAGATGGATAAACACCAAGCCCGATTAATAGCGCAGTGGCTATATACCAACATTGATGGTATCGAAGATCCGTACAGCCGGGGCAAGGGCTTAGAGTCTAATTTAAGTGGTTTGTGGCGGTATCGAATTGGAAACTATCGGGTAATTTGCCAGATTGATGAGGGTAAATTGGTAGTGCTAGCGTTGTCGGTGGGTCACCGTCGAGATGTATATGATTTTTAGTGTAGCGTCCCTGTTGATCGGGGGCTTTTTTATGATGAATTACACGTATAAAGTATTTACTTAATTGTAAAAAGTATGTATAATGTATGTATACAGAAAGGGGGATAGCGGTATGCCAAGCACTCCAAGAAAAATGGAGAAGGAATTACTGAAAGCCGGTTTTAAGCTCGTATCGGATAAAGGCCGTGGCGGTCATAGGCGATATGAACACCCGGACGGACGAACTACTGAAATACCGTTTCACAGTGGCGAGCTTCGTAAGGGTACCGAACAGGCAATCAGAAAAGAAGCAGGGCTGAAATAGCCTTGCTTTGGTGTACCGAATGACCATGGAAAAGCGATTGATTTATCCCGTGATTGTGGAAGAGTTCAACGACGAGGACGGCCATTACTTTGTAGCTACGTCCCCCAACATTAAAGGTATGGTGACTCAGGGTGATACGCTGGCGGATGCTGCTTATTGGTCAGAAGATGCCATTGCTACCATGCTAGAAGACGTTGACGAATACCCCGAACCACAAGATCCCATTAACTGGGAAGTAAACGAGCATTCCCGAATCATTTACGTGTCGGTGGATATGCAGAAGTGGTTACGGAAGAACTCGCAGACTGTTAGACGGACGATCACCGTACCCAAGTATTTGAATGACCTTGCAAAAGAGAACAACGTTAACGTGTCCGGTGTGGCCACTGAGGCGTTGAAAGTTAAATTAGGTGTTTAGTGAAGTGCCCTCGTTGATCGGGGGCTTTTTTGTATTCGCTATATGAAGATTATAGAACTTCTCTAACGAATAGGCAGTTAACAAAAGTTAACAATTACGGTGTGAAGGTGCGCAACACTCAGTGAGACAAAGCGGGACAGTGTCGCAACAAACGTTGCAGTCAACGTATGGCGGTATAGGGACGGTTGAAGTCGCTGTGATACTGGTATTTACGGGTACAGATGCTAGTAAATGCTAGTATTAATTGGGTAACGTACACCCTAAGAAAGCCTAAGATTATTTAGTAACGCCACCCTTGCAAACCCTGACACGAGTGATGATGAATGATAGCGTTAATGCACGGACAGATACCCATTCACGTTACCATTCAAAGGGAACGTTACTAATCGAAAAGGAACACCGAGATATTGCAACGATGATGGTATTTTTAGCGTCGATGGTTGCAACTTTTTGCGTTCAAAACTGTATGCGAAGGTTGCACACAAAATGAAAAAGGTGTGCACACAAAAAGGGTGCAGTTAAATCGTAAACGGGTGCACCCATACTGCACCCTAAAGCTCAAAAAGGGTGCACCCTTAAATTGCAAGATTTCACAAGATTTGAGGCCGTTGTTGCGCACTTTTAGACTAAGAATAACTAAGATTTCAGCAGCCTTGTTGCAACCTTTTACGCTCAGAATTGCTCAGATTTCAGAGACTTACTGCACCCTTTTTGCATCAAGAATTGCTAAGATTTCGGGAACTTATTGTGTTCGTTGATCGGCAAGAAAACGCAGAATATTAGCATCCTTGTTGCAACAGCGTTGCGTTTTGTTGCGTGTTGCGTTGCAACAGTGTTGCACTTTTTGTTGCAGTCTGAAAAGGAGCGTTCAATAGGAGCGTTCCTAATCGAAAAGGAGCGCTGAAAAGGAACGTTTTAACGGATGCGGTGCACGGTTTAAGTACGAAGGGGTGCATTTTTTTGTTCCAAGATTCCCCAAGATGTGCACCCTTTTTGCTGAGAGAATTGTTGATATTTCAGATGCTGATTGCACTCACTCAGGAGAATTCAGGAGTGAAACTAACTATTAGCAGAAATTAAGTAGGTGTCCCGAAAGCTACTAAGGTTTAACTAAGGTGTGTCGTTATCAACTGGTAAGGTTTTGGCAAGGTATCAAATATAAATAGCCCCGTCATGTTGGCTTTTGTTGGCTGTTTCAATAGGCCAGCAGAAAGGCATTCTAAACCCGTCAATTTCGACCAGTTTAAAATGACAAGGTTCTAACAAGGTACCCGGGCGACGACTTATTACCGAAGCCGGGGAAAAGTACCGAGGTTTTAACGAGGTAGACAACCAAAAAATGGGTAGGTTTCGGGTAGGTGGTTGGGTAGTTTTGCTAAGGTTTGTGTAGTAGGACAAACGGAGCTATGAACTTATCGTTATAAGCGTTGGTGTATCAAGTGTAGTTGCGTGTTGGAACAATCGTAAAAGTTCCCCACTTGTCTACTTTTGTCCATGTTTAAAGTGCATCCGTATTGATGTGATTCATGACGCCCTAAGTTAAACTTAGACACTTAACCAGCTATTACCGTTGCTGTCGTTACGCCGTTCAGGAGAGCTTAGCATAGCTTTGGAGAGCTGAAACAAGTAGGATCAGAACTCAACATTGAGCTTTGAGTTATCAGAATCCAAGTATGGATTTTGAAGTCGTGAAAGATGACCATACTAGATGTATAATGCAAGTAACAAATACAATTAATTTAGATTGGCTTTGTTAGCGTACAATTAGATGATAGCGGGCTACCTTGCGGGGTGGCCTGTTGTTTTATGTAGGCGGTGAGCGAATGCAGTACGATGAGATTAAAACGGTGCTTGATGACTATCGGCAGGCTTACATACTCGTTCAAGCAGGCAATGGTTATCTAAACGATGGGATAATGCCTAACAGCGGTTATCTCCCAGCTAAACGCATTGTAGCGATGGTGAGCGGTGGTTTCGGCTTACTAGATGAACGGCAGCTAAAGGCTTTCACGTTGCATTATATTAAGCATTACAGCCGAGTGCGAGCTAGTCAGTGCATGGGTATTAGTGTGGATCAGTATTACCGGTTGAAGCGTAAGGCGTGCTTGATACTAGGCCAGTACCTAGAACAGAATGACGACTTCAACGGCTGGTATCAGCGAACGGATGCTCAGGGGGTGTTGTATGAATCTCAAACAGTTTGAGCGAGTAGTTCATGACTATCAACGGGTGCGATTGATGACCCATGCCGGTAGCCATGACTTAGACGATATGCACGGTGAACGGATTGACCGAATTAAAACGTTGGGTGCGAGCTATATGGCAATGTTTGAGGGCGTGTTTAACGTACTTGATACGGATGAACTATCAATTGTTAAAGGCCACTACCTAGACCGGATCAGTAACAAGCAGCTTATGGCTGAGCTTAATATCAGTCATGCTACATTCTATTGTCGTAAGCAGCGGGTAATGAGAAAGGTGTACGCCTACTTCGATGGTAGCGCTGAGTACCATCAGTGGTATAATTACTAGGACATGATTATCACATTTAGCCGATTGCGATCAGGCTAGGACGCTACTGAAATTAGGTGGCGTCTTTTTTTGCAGTCCCATGGTTGCCACTTGGTTGTCCCGGGGACGTCCCAAAAGTGAATGCCATTAGCTGAAAAATAGCATAAAAAAAGAGCTAGCCAAAACTAGCTCACATCCGTACCGCCACTGGTTTAATTGATGGTTCATTATGTGATGAAATTGAATGCCTTTTTGAATGCCCTTTTGAATGCCATTAGGTTATTTCGAGGGTGTAATGAGAAAACGTAAATTTTGAAGAATGCTGATACACCAGTGCTTAGAGTGGTGTGGATATTTAAACGTTTTCAGCTTGTTAATTGTAGCGCTTTCTATTATAATAAAGTTATAAACAAAACAACCATTAAGCTGAGGTAACATACTTGCTTAAACTAGCTTTTGTTTGTGTGGAAGGGAGAGAAGTTCTATGCTCACATTCAATATTCGTGGTGAAAATATCGAGGTTACTCAAGCTATCAGAGATTACGTTCAAAAACGGATCAGTAAGCTTGAAAAGTATTTTGAGCAAAGCGTTGATTCGACTGCTCACGTTAATTTAAAGGTATACCAAAACAAGGATTCTAAGGTGGAAGTTACGATTCCACTGCCTTACCTGACGTTGAGAGCCGAAGAAACTTCGCCAGATCTGTACGCAAGTATCGATTTGGTTACCGACAAACTAGAGCGTCAAATCCGCAAGTATAAGACAAAGATCAACCGTAAGTCCCGTGAAAAGGGCTTCAAGAACTTTGAATTTACGCCAGAAGCACCAGAAGCTGCTAAGGACGAAGATTCCAAGTTAGAAGTCGTTCGGACAAAGCGCGTATCTTTGAAACCAATGGATAACGAAGAGGCCATTTTACAAATGGACATGTTAGGTCACGACTTCTTCATCTATGAAGATGCCGAAACCGAAGGCGTTAACATTGTGTACCGTCGTAACGACGGCCGCTATGGCTTAATTGAAGCCGGCGAAGAATAAGTTTCAATTGAATAACCTGTAAATCAGAATCGGAGTTGGTCTGTTTGAGACCGGTTCCGATTTTTTGGTGTGGCGGAAACGATGTTCGGTTAAGGTTGTCAGAGTAAATAAAAAATCTCCGAGAGCGATGCTCCCAGAGATTGTGGTTTAATCCGTAAAGGTATGGTTTGAAGTCACAATTTTAAAGGTTGGTGTACTGGTATATTTCAGATACCCACCCTTGTAGAAGTGCAGTTGAGTCTTGCTGACGGCCATCACTTTGTAGGTCATCCGCTGGCCGTCGAATTGCACCTTCGTGCCCGTAGGCGAGTATTGAATGCCGGTCAGTTCGTAGACCCGTTTGCTAAGTTGCTTGTATTTGATATTTTTAAGGCCGTAGCCGATCTCTTTGTAGTAGGTATTGTCGGCATCTGATTTATCAAATACGTTGCCGATGCTCTTAGTAGCGGTGTAAGTCAGGTAGGCTTTGTTGTTGCCGTTGTGGTACCAGTTGCCACGAATGGCTTTTGGTGTGCCGTTATGCCACTTGGTGGCGGCGTTGGCGGATGCTGGGGTGAGTAGTAGGGCGCAACCGGTAATGATGGTGGTGGTTGCGAGTAGGTGGGTGAGTTTCATGGGAGCTCCTTTTGTTGGTGATGTGATCGTGATTAGTTTAGTATACAGCAGTATTTGGCAGCGGTTGGAAAAGTTTTTGATAATTTTGAACCTGTGGGTAGAAGTGTGTGCGCCGCAGTTATTACTTTCATGCCAGCGACGCTCATTCCGCCGACGTTTGTTTCGACTTGGTTCGTGCTTTTATTGTCCGCAAGTCATCCACGTACTGAAGCTGGGCTCCGTTCGCTCTCTCTGGCCACCGCGTCGAAACGTGTGAAATGGGGCAGAAGGTTGCAGGTATCGGCGGGGAAGCTAAAACTCCAGGCCCGGGAGTTTCAGCTTCCCCGCCGATACCCACCACCTTCTGAGCGCCCCCATTTTACACTCTGTAACCGTTCTCACCAAAATTTATCAATTATAATAGTTAACATGAGTTTTCAATCTACCCTAGAAATGTTAAACTAGCAGTTGGTATGCAATCAATTTAGACTTAAAGGATTAATCATCCGAATGAAAACTCGCACTATAGAAGGGAATTTAGTATGGCCAATATTTTAAAACGATGGGTCGAAAGCGATAAGCGCGAACTTCGACGCATCAGTAAACTGGCTGATAAAGTCAATAACTATTCATCCGAATACGCCGATCTATCAGACGACGAATTAAAAGCCAAAACACCCGAATTCCAGCAACGTTACCAAGATGGTGAAACGCTGGACGACTTATTACCGGAAGCCTTTGCGGTTGCCCGGGAAGGTGCCAAGCGGGTCCTTGGGTTATACCCATTCCACGTTCAAATCATGGGTGGGATCGTGCTTCATGAAGGTAACATTGCCGAAATGAAGACTGGTGAAGGGAAGACCTTGACCGCCACGATGCCCGTTTACTTAAACGCCTTGTCTGGCAAAGGGGTTCACGTGGTTACGGTTAACGAATACCTGTCATCTCGTGATGCTACTGAAATGGGTGAATTATATAACTGGTTGGGCTTGACCGTTGGGTTGAACTTGACCGAAATGTCACCAGAAGATAAGCGTGACGCTTACAACGCCGATATCACGTACTCAACCAACGCCGAAATCGGGTTTGATTACCTCCGTGATAACATGGTCGTTTACAAAGAAGATATGGTGCAACGCCCACTGAACTTCGCCATCGTCGACGAAGTGGACTCCATCTTAATTGATGAAGCCCGGACGCCATTGATCATTTCAGGTCAAGCGGAAGGCACGTCACAGTTGTATCAACGGACGGACCGGTTTGCCAAGACCTTAACTGAAGACACTGATTTCAAGATCGACTTGGAATCAAAGAGTGTTTCCTTAACCGAAGAAGGGATTGCCAAAGCTGAAAAATACTTCAACTTAAACAACCTCTACGACACGGACAACACAGCCTTGACCCACCATATGGATCAAGCTTTGCGGGCCAACTTCATTATGCTGCTGGACAAGGATTACGTGGTCGATGACGGTGAAGTCAAGATCGTTGATTCCTTTACTGGACGGGTAATGGAAGGTCGTCGTTACTCTGACGGTTTGCACCAAGCCATTGAAGCCAAAGAAGGCGTGGACATTCAAGAAGAGTCCAAGACCATGGCGAACATCACTTACCAAAACTTGTTCCGGATGTACAGCAAACTTGCCGGGATGACTGGGACGGCGCGGACTGAAATTGAAGAATTCCGTGAGATCTACAACATGGAAGTTATTTCAGTGCCAACCAACAAACCCGTTATTCGGATCGATGAACCAGATGTCTTGTACCCAACCTTGGAAGCTAAATTTAAGGCGGTTACTAACCGAATTAAAGAACTCCATGAAAAGGGTCAACCATTGTTGATCGGGACTGTGGCGGTTGAAACGTCTGAATATCTGTCTGAGATGTTGGACCAAGCCGGCATTCCTCACGTGGTCTTGAACGCTAAGAACCATGCTAAGGAAGCCGACATCATCATGAACGCCGGTCAACGTGGTGCCGTTACCATCGCCACCAACATGGCCGGTCGTGGGACCGATATCAAGCTTGGACCGGGCGTCCGTGAAATTGGCGGGTTAGTCGTTTTAGGGACTGAACGTCACGAATCACGACGGATCGATAACCAATTGCGTGGCCGTTCTGGCCGGCAAGGGGATCCTGGTTTGACTCAGTTCTACTTGTCACTTGAAGACGACTTGATGCGTCGATTCGGGACTGACCGGGTCAAGGGCTTCTTGGAACGGATGAACGTTGAAGGCGAAGATGCCGTCATCAAGAGTCGGATGATCAGTAAGCAAGTTGAATCTGCGCAAAAGCGGGTTGAAGGGAACAACTATGATTCCCGGAAGAACGTGCTGCAATATGATGATGTGATGCGGGCTCAACGTGAAGTTATTTACGGCCAACGGAACCAAATCATCAACGAAGAAACCTCATTGCGTTGGGTCATCATGCCAATGATCGAACGGACCATTGACCGCGTGGTTAACCTGCATACGCAGGGTGAACAAAAGGATTGGGACTTAAGCACGATTCTCGACTTTGCCATTTCAGCACTGGTTAGCCCAGATAAGGTCAAGTTAGACGACTTTAAGGACAAGACCGCTGATGAAATCAAGAAGGTCTTGATGGACCTTGGCGAAGGGGTTTACCAAGAAAAGAAGGAACAACTTTACGATCCAGCTCAAATGTTGGAATTCGAAAAAGTGGTTATCTTACGAGTGGTTGACTCCCACTGGACGGATCACATCGATATCATGGACCAATTGAGAACATCAATCGGCTTGCGTGGTTACGGGCAATTGAACCCGCTCGTTGAATACCAACAAGACGGTTACCGGATGTTTGAAGAAATGATTGCCGACATCGATTACGATGCTACCCGATTATTCATGAAGTCTGAGATTCGTCAAAACATCACGCGTTAATGCGTGACGTTAATTAAAGATCGTTAGGAGGTGGGGTAGCGTAAACGTCAGTTTTCGGTACCCCACTTTTTTATCAAAAAAATACAACCTATGGAGTGATGATTAATGGAACTAAGCGACATTAAACGTCAATTAAAAGCCATTGCGGATGAAATCGCCGGCTTTGGGAGGTCTCTTTGACTTAGATGCCCTCAACGAGAGTATCTCGATCAACGAGTCCAAGATGGCAGAACCCGGCTTTTGGGACCATCAGGAAACGGCCCAGAAGCTCATTGATGAAAACAACCAGTTGAAGACCAAGGTTGATTCGTATGAGTCCTTAACCAGTCAATTGGATGACATCCAAGTGGCCATTGAACTGCTTGAAGAAGCGCCGGATGCCGAGATGCAGGCGGAAGTCGAACAAGACTATGCAAAGCTTCAACAAGAGTTACAACAGTATCGGCTGAATCTACTGTTAAGCGGCCCATACGACCACAACAACGCCATTCTCGAAATTCACCCAGGGGCTGGTGGCACTGAATCCCAGGACTGGGGGTCAATGTTGCTGCGGATGTACACCCGTTGGGCAGAACAGCACAACTTTAAGGTGGAAACGTTGGACTATCAACCGGGGGATGTTGCCGGAATCAGCAGCGTAACGTTGCTGATTTCGGGGCATAATGCCTACGGGTATTTGCGCTCTGAAAAAGGGGTTCACCGCTTGGTTCGAATCTCACCATTTGATTCGGCTGGTCGGCGACACACCTCGTTTGCGTCTGTCGATGTGTTACCTGAACTGGATGATTCCGTTGAAGTGGACATTAACCCGGCCGACTTGAAAGTAGACGTTTACCGGGCGAGTGGGGCCGGTGGCCAACACGTCAACAAGACCTCCAGTGCCGTTCGGATCACCCACGAACCAACGGGGATCGTTGTAGCCAGTCAAGCGCAACGGTCACAACTTCAAAACCGGCAAACGGCGATGAACATGTTGAAGGCCAAGTTGTACGAACTGGAAGAAGAAAAGAAGGCCAAGGAAAAGGCGGCACTTGAAGGCGACCAATTAGAAATTGGCTGGGGCTCACAAATTCGCTCCTACGTCTTCCATCCCTATACCATGGTCAAGGATCACCGGACCAACTACGAAACTGGGAACGGGCAAGCGGTGATGGACGGCGATTTAGATCCGTTTATTAATGCTTACCTGCAGTATCAGTTGGAACAGGCTAATCCAGATTAATAGGAAATTTATAGTGTTAGACGATCACGTTGTCGATTTCGATTCTGAAGTTGGCAACGTGATTTTTACTGTGTCAAGCAGAGTCTGGGACCTGAACGAACACCGGGTGTTCAGCGAACCGAACCAATTCGGCTTTGAGAGGTGCTGGATTGGCAGAAATAAATGAGAATTGCTCCTCCGCATTTTTCAGGTAAAGAAAGCGGTCCATTTTATGCTATACTGCAATTAAAGACTTGATGGGAAATAGGTGTCTGCGGATGAAAATTGGATTGTTGATTCTCACCCTGGTTGCACAACCAGTTTGGTGGGGCGGATTATTACGAGAATGGTTCACGGCTGATAAGCGCATTCGGACGGAGCGCAAATCATTTGGGAGTGCAGTGTACGGGGACAAGTTTGAAGTTCGGCATTACCTGCTACTTAGCCTGTTGTATGGGCTGATTACCTCCATCGTTTCGATCGTGTTAGGACTGACATTACCAGTGGCTTGGGTCATCGGGTACAGTTGTGTGGCGTTGATCGGCGTATTGATTGGACCAGCAGCGGGATTGTCGATGACGATTTTGGTTGTGACGGCGCTGTTGTACGACCAGTTCGGGCAGTCAGACTTTGGGACGCAACTGGCGGCGCTTGGTCAACCATTCGGGCTCGACGGTGGCCGGACACCACTGATCGATCTCTTGTTGTTGTTTGTGATCGCACTCATTATCATGGGCGTTTGGGTTGCCCGAACCGGGGGTAAGTTTGCCGCCCCAAAGATCTTTGCCCAAAAACGGGGGAAGTTGATCGCTGGCTACCGCTTTAACGAATTATTAGTGGTGCCAACCCTTATTTTTGTGCCTGGTGATTGGATTACTAGTCACCTGAGTTTTTGGCCAGTCTTTGCGTACGGCACGCACACAGTGACGCCGCTGTTCTTGCCACTGTTGCTGGGATTGCGACTGACCTTCTTCAAGCAAACGGCCCGTTCTGGACTAAGCCGAATGGCGAAGTGGTTGATCAGCATCGGTGTTTTAGGGATCTTTTTGAGTAGCCTGACGTTCTTGGTTAAGGGTAGCTTCTTACCGGTTGTGCTGGGGATGTACCTGTTGTATCTGCTGGTGCTACTGTGGACGCGTTGGCAAGACCGCCGGCAATCGTTTTGGTTCTCGAAAGTTGACCGAGGCGTTCGGGTGTTAGGCGTTAAACCGGAAACCCCCGCGGCGAAGATGACGATTTCGGTGGGCGATATCATTGTCACGTGTAATCAACAACCCGTTAATTCTGAAAGTGAATTCTACAAGGCGTTGCTGATTAACCCGACTTATTGTCATTTGAAGATTCAAACACCACAAGGGGATTTAAAAGTAACCGAAACGGCGATTTTCGCTGGTGCACCGCATGAAATTGGCATTGTTGTCTTTAGAGATTAGCATAAGAGATGTTGGCGTAAGAGAGGATTGGGGCTGATGTGTATCGGACCCCGGGGAGGATTTAGTTATGCAAAGAGTTTTAGTTGTCGATGACGAACCGGCAATTGTAACGTTACTGACTTATAATCTGAAAGCGGCGAACTACGAGGTCGTCACTGCAACCAACGGCGTTGAAGCAGTTCAATTAGCGATGAACGACGACTTTGACGCAATTTTACTCGACTTGATGTTGCCCGGACTTGATGGCGTGGAAGTGACTAAGAAACTGCGTCAAGAACGGGTCAGCACACCAATTATTATGATTACGGCTAAAACGGATGAATTTGATAAAATTTTTGGGTTGGAACTTGGGGCGGATGATTACATCACGAAACCCTTTAGTCCCCGGGAAGTGATTGCGCGGTTGAAGGCGGTGCTACGGCGCGCGCAACCGGTTAGTGTTGCAACGACTGGTGCCGGAATGCCGGCCAATGATGATGTGATTCGAATTGGTGGAATCGAAGTGGATCCCAATACCGTCAGTGTGATGATCGATCAACGGCCAATCAAGCTAACACCTAAGGAGTTTGAGTTGTTACTCTACCTTGTGCAGCGACCAAATCAAGTGTTAAAACGCGATCAGTTGCTTGAAGGCGTATGGGGCTTTGACTATGCCGGCCAATCCCGGATGGTTGATATTCATATTTCTCATTTACGGGATAAGATTGAAACGGACCCTAAGAATCCAGCTTATTTGAAGACGGTTCGGGGGTTTGGTTACCGCTTTGAGGCACCGCAAAATGATTAAACGGTTTGGTTTGGGCTTCATTGAATTATTTGTGATCAACGTGATCGTTGGTTTTATCGTGACCGAAGTGTTGATTGGCCATCAGTTGACTGGGAGTCAGCTTCGGGGGTTATTGTTGCTGAATCTGTTGGTTGCTGCTGGTGAATTAGCGGTTGTCAGCTGGTTATTTCGTCATCGACAGCAACCCGTGATCTCCATGACCAACAAGGTTGAGGGGATGCTTCATGATAAGGAACCCGCCCATATTTTGTTGCGGACGGATGATGACTATTACGAACTCGCAATGGCGATCAATCGATTGCAGACTCACCAGCAAAAGTTACTTCGGGAAATGAATCAGCAGACTGAAGAATTACGGCTCTTGCTGGCTTATTTGCCAATCGGCGTGATGGTGATCGACCGGTATCGAAAGGTTGAGATGGCAAATGCCGCGATGGCGGAATTTTTGCAGACCGAAATTAGCCCCCGACGCCACCCGTACTCGCAGGATATTCATCAGTTTGAATTAATTTCACTGATTGGCGAAGTCATCAATGACAAGCAGTCTCGGCGGCGGGTGATGACGCTGACCAACGTACCAACTGATAAAAAAGTGGAAGCTTCGGTGGTGTATACGTCAACCACTGAGGATTTCTTCCAAATCTTAGTGTTGTTGTACGATGTGACGGAAATTTACGCCGTTGAAAAGATGCAGATGGACTTTATTTCCAATGCGTCCCATGAGTTAAAGACACCAGTGACGGCCATTTCGGGCTTTGCAGAAACGTTGTTGGCTGGGGCGAAGGACGATCCAGAAACGTTGACCGAGTTTTTAGGTATCATTCAACGGGAAAGTCGTCGGTTGACGGAGTTGATTCAAGACGTGTTGGCGATTTCGCGAATTGAGTCGCAGTCAGTGTCAACGCAGAATCGGACGCAAGTTGATGTGGCCGCGCTGGTCACTGAACAGGAAAACGTCATGCAGCAGTTGGCGGCGATGAAACAGTTGCGGGTTATTGACCAAGTACCCGCTACGGCGCAACAGTACACGGATGAAAAGAAACTGACCCAGATCGTTAAAAACCTGTTGTCAAACGCCATCAAATATAACCGGGAAGGCGGCTCAGTAACGGTCGCTTACCAAGCGGACGATACCAACTGGTCGCTGAGTGTGACGGATACCGGTATCGGGATTGCGCAGGCAGAACAGGCGCGGATCTTCGAGCGGTTCTACCGCGTTGATCCTTCCCGTAATAAACAAGTGGTTAGCGGAACGGGGCTTGGTCTGGCAATCGTGTCGGAGTTGGTAAAGTCACTGAATGGTCAAATCAGCGTGACGAGTCAACGTGGGGTCGGGAGTACCTTTACGGTGCAGTTTCCGGTGACGGTTGCTGGAGATGCTGAGTCGATGGCGGCGAATTAGATTGAGATTGGCTAGTAAGATGTTGAAGAGTTGGACGGTGAGTTGCCGTTTGGCTCTTTTTTTATTGGGCGACTATTGGATTTAACAGTTTAGGCAACGGCCAGTTTGAGGCAACAGATTTTCGGCTTGAGTTGACTGACCGTTCTTGGGGTTCCTAAGATGAGTAATTATTGGTGACTATGACGCTTTAAGACCACTACGCCGAAACGTGTGAAAACCGGCAGAAGGTTAACATGTAACGGGGCATAGTAAGGTATTAGTTGGGTGATTGGATTTAACAGTATGAGGCAACGAATTTTCGGCTTGAACTGGCTTGGAATTCTTGGGGTTCCTGAAGTGAATGCTAGTTGTCATCTATGAGGACTTAAGGCAGCCACGCCGAAACGTGTGAAAACCGGCAGAAGGCTAATATGTAACGGGCCATCAGTAAAGCTACCCAAGCCCGGTAGCTTCACTGATGGCCCGTTACATACCACCTTCTAAACGCCGGTTTTCACACGCTACCTTTACATAACCTTTACAAAGAACTGTACCTAACCTTTACATTGACTTGATATAGTAGTTCTTGAAAGCGGATATGGGAGGAACGGACATGCCAAAAAAGCGGTGGTTACAACTACTGTTACTTGTTGCCCTGATTGGGTTCGGAAGCTGGGGTTACCAGACCCGACATGTTAATAAAACAAATATGACGATTACCGCCGTAGGTTCTACGGCGCTACAACCATTGGTCGAAGCAGCTGGTGAAGACTACACTAGTCAACATCTTGGCACCTTTATCAATGTGCAGGGTGGTGGCTCTGGGACCGGCTTAAGTCAGGTTCAAGAAGGGGCCGTTGACGTTGGGAACGCTGACGTTTTTGCTCAAGAACAAAAGGGCATCACTGCGACTCGGTTAAAGGATCATCGCGTGGCGGTGATTGGCATTACGCCGATCGTTAATAAAAAAACGGGTGTGACGCATTTAACGACGTCACAACTGATTCAAATCTTTACGGGAAAGGTGACCAACTGGCAACAAGTTGGTGGCCATAACCAAAAAATCGTGATTTTAAACCGGGCACAGGGGAGTGGAACGCGCTCAACCTTTGAACGCTGGGCATTAAAGGAACACCAAAGCTTGCCAGCTCAGGAACAGGATTCATCTGGGATGGTTCGTCAAATTGTTGCGACCACGCCAGGCGCAATCAGTTACGTCGGCTTTTCGTACGTGGATCACACGGTCCAATCCATTACGCTGAACAACGTGGCGCCAACGGATGCGAACGTCGTAACGAATCGCTGGCCAATTTGGTCGTACGAACACATGTATACGGGCAAACAACCGAATGCCTTAACGAAAAAATTTATTAAGTATATTCAATCACCACACATTCAAACAACGTTAGTTCATCAACTGGGCTACATTGGGATGTCAGAGATGCACATTACGCGGGATGTTGATGGGACAGTCAAGCAAGTGGGGGACGCACATGAATAAAAAGTTAAAAGCACAGCTATTAAAGCGTTCAAAGGCGGCTCGCTTGGAACAATTTGGGAAGGGAATCAGTTTTTTAGCCCTGATGATTATCACGCTGGCGGTATTTGCCATCATCATCTTCGTTGCGTCTAAGGGCCTGTCAACCTTCTTTAGTAACCACGTCAACATCGTTGATTTCTTGACCGGGAAGGTTTGGAACCCGAGTGTAACGGATGCCAATGGCAAGCCTGAAGCTGGCGCGTTACCAATGATTGCTGGGTCGTTTATTGTGACGATTTTGTCAGCCTTGTTGGCAACGCCGTTCGCGATTGGCACAGCCATTTTCATGACTGAAATTTCGCCTAAGAAGGGTGCTAAAATTCTCCAACCAGTGACCGAATTACTGGTGGGGATTCCCTCCGTTGTGTATGGGTTTATCGGGTTGACCGTTGTCGTTCCCGCTGTCCGTCATTTGTTTGGCGGTAGCGGGTTCGGGATTCTGTCAGGGACGTTTGTGCTGTTCGTGATGATCCTACCAACGGTGACATCAATGACAGTCGATGCGCTCCGCTCGGTACCACGATTTTACCGTGAAGCGGCCTTAGCGCTGGGGGCAACGCAGTGGCAAACCATCTATAAAGTGGTGCTGCGAGCCGCAACACCGGGGATGTTAACTGCAATCGTGTTTGGGATGGCGCGGGCCTTCGGTGAAGCACTGGCCGTTCAAATGGTCATCGGGAACGCAGCGTTACTGCCAAGTGGCCTAGTATCACCAGCCTCAACGTTAACTTCGGTACTGACGACTGGTATCGGAAACACGGTGATGGGCTCGATGCAAAATAACGCCCTGTGGTCACTTGCCTTAGTCCTATTAACGATGTCGCTGATCTTTAACCTGGTTATCCGGTTGATCGGTCGGAAGGGAGCCATGACGAAATGAATCCAAAAACAGCTAACAAACTCGCAATCGGCACCCTTTATGGCATTGCCGGGACCATCGTTTTAATTCTGGCACTTCTATTGGGGTACATTATTATCAGTGGTTTGCCATCACTCAGCTGGCACTTTTTAACGACACCAGCGAAGGCCTTTACCAGCGGTGGTGGGGTCGGTATTCAACTCTTTAACTCGTTTTACCTGTTATTGTTAACCATGCTGATTTCATTTCCAATCGCGCTTGGTGCCGGAATTTACCTAAATGAGTATGCCAAGAAAAACTGGGTCACGAACCTAGTTCGCACGGCGATTGAAATTTTGAGCTCGTTACCATCCGTTGTTGTCGGATTATTCGGTTTCTTGATCTTCGTGGTCCGGTTTGACTTCGGGTTCTCAATTTTATCCGGTGCCTTTGCACTGACGCTGTTTAACTTACCACTATTAACCAGAAGCATCGAAGAATCACTTGCCGCGGTACCAAATGCCCAGCGGGAAGGCGGCCTCGCCTTAGGCCTTTCCAAGTGGGAAACGGTCACCCGAATCATCGTGCCAGCTGCCCTACCAAGTATCCTGACTGGGGTCATCTTGAGTGCCGGCCGAATCTTCGGGGAAGCTGCCGCCCTCATCTTTACGGCGGGGCAAAGTGCGCCCGCGCTTGATTTTACCGACTGGAATCCGTTTAACCTCACCAGTCCGTTAAATCCAATGCGTCCAGCTGAAACCTTAGCCGTTCACATTTGGAAGATTAACTCTGAAGGCATTATGCCGGACGCAAAGGATGTGTCTTCCGGTGCCTCAGCCGTGTTGGTGATTGCAGTCCTCATCTTCAACTTGCTAGCACGTTTCGTCGGTAAACGACTTTTTAAGAAATTAACTGCAGCCCAATAATTAACCGATTGAGAAAGGGAGACCCGCCATGCTCATTAATCCAACTAGCCCACATCCTGGCGATCAATGGCTGGAACGCAACATTGTTGATCCAAGCCTAAAAAACGATACTAATATCATTCTGGAAACCAAGGACCTACACGTTTACTACGGTGACCACGAGGCCTTGCACGAAGGTGATTTAAAGTTTGCTGAACACCAGATCACGGCGCTGATTGGACCATCCGGTTCTGGTAAGTCGACTTATTTACGGTCGCTGAACCGGATGAATGACGGTGTCGCCCGAGTGACCGGCCAGATCCTTTACCGGGGCGTTGACGTGAACCAACCCCAAATCGACGTGTACGAGATGCGGCGTCGAATTGGGATGGTGTTTCAACGACCCAATCCATTTTCTAAATCCATTTACGAAAACATTGCGTTTGCCCTTCGGCGTCGGGGGATGAACGACAAACAACAACTCGACGAAATCATCGAAACCAGTTTGAAGCAAGCGGCACTCTGGGACGAAGTGAAAGATGACCTGAATAAGAGTGCCTTAGCACTATCAGGTGGTCAGCAACAACGCCTTTGTATCGCACGAGCAGTCGCCGTTAAACCGGACATTTTACTGCTGGACGAGCCCGCCAGTGCCCTGGATCCAGTTTCAACTGGTAAACTAGAAGAAACGTTGACGCAGTTAAAGGATCAGTACACGATCATTATTGTGACCCATAACATGCAACAGGCGGCGCGTATCAGCGACTACACGGCATTTTTCAACTTGGGTCGTGCGTTAGAGTATAACGTCACATCAAAGATCTTTACCCGGCCGAAGGTCCAATTGACCAACAACTATGTCGCCGGCGATTTCGGTTAGGAGGACGCGATGACAACCATTTTAGAGACTCATGACGTGCACGTATACTATGGTAAAAAAGAAGCCTTAAAAGGTATCGACCTCTCGTTTGAAGAGAAGGGCATCACGGCCTTGATTGGGCCATCTGGATCTAGTAAATCGACGTATTTGCGAACCCTTAACCGAATGAATGATCTGATTCCGGGCGTTACAGTGACGGGAGATATTAAATTGAAGGGGCAAAACATTTATGCCCCGCAGACCGATTTGGTAACCCTTCGAAAGCAAGTCGGTATGGTGTTTCAACAACCTAACCCGTTTCCGTTTTCCGTTTACGATAACGTGGCCTTTGGGTTGAATATTGCGGGCAAGATGAAGCGTGACGAACTGGATCACATCGTTGAAACGAGCTTGAAGCAGGCCGCGGTCTGGGATGAAGTAAAGGATAAGCTCCACGATAGCGCGTTATCGCTATCAGGTGGGCAGCAACAGCGGGTCTGCATTGCGCGCGTGTTGGCCGTTTCGCCAGAGATTATCTTGATGGATGAACCCACCAGTGCCC
Organism: Secundilactobacillus muriivasis; assembly: GCF_054785195.1. Classification (NCBI taxonomy): domain Bacteria; kingdom Bacillati; phylum Bacillota; class Bacilli; order Lactobacillales; family Lactobacillaceae; genus Secundilactobacillus; species Secundilactobacillus muriivasis. The sequence continues at coordinate 65,252 of NZ_BAABMI010000009.1, forward strand.
TGGATCCGATTTCTAGTAGTCAGATCGAATCAACTTTGTTAAAATTAAGAACCGATTACACCATCATCACGGTGACCCATAATCTGCAGCAAGCTTCTCGGATTGCGGATCGCACTGCCTTCTTTATGGATGGCGAAATTGTCGAAGTTGATGATACGAAAAAGATTTTTATGAACCCAGCTAAAAAAGCCACTGAAGATTACATTAGTGGCCGATTCGGCTAACCCCACGAAGGAGGAGACCCAGTGAGACGTTTATTTGAAGAAGAACTAGATAAGTTAGACAACGGCTTTACCGAAATGGGGATGCTGGTCAGCAACGTCATTCAGCAGTCGGTAGCCGCTTTTATTGACCACGATCGCCAGGCGGCACAGTCGATTATTGATAACGACCATGCTATCAACGAGCGTGAAATTAAGCTTGAAGCCAAATCCTTTGAGATCATTGCGCTTTACCAGCCCGTTACGACTGATCTACGAGAAGTGGTGACGATTCTTAAAGCTGTATCCGACTTGGAACGCGCAGGGGACCATGCACGTAACATTGCCCATTCCACGATTGAAGTGAAGGGCAAGACCCGGGCAGCTAAGATTGAAAGTCAGTTGGCCGAAATGGGTCAGCTAACGATGAAGATGGTTCAAAATGCCATTCAGGCTTACGTTGATAAGGACGAACAAGCTGCGCGTGACTTATTAACGCTGAACAGTCAGTTGGCGGACTACAGCAACGAGATCATTCGTGAAAGCTATGGTCAGATTCAGCAAGATCCAGAAGTCGTCGTTGCGGCAATCACGTATAACCGAGTTGCAGCCGATTTAATTCGCATCGCGGACTATATGATCAACGTCGGCGAATGGATTATTTACTTGAAGACGGGTAAGATCGTTGAATTGAAATTAATGCAATAAATCGTTTTTAATGACGGATGAAACCCGACTGGCCAATTTTGGTTGGTCGGGTTTTGTTGATTATGTCCAGTGTAAGGGTTGGGTGCGATTTTGGTGTTGGCTGTTTGTCGTCGCTTCGCTCGCCAAAGCCGCATTGAAAAGCGCTCGTTCAGACTACAAAATTCGGCGCCACTTAAACTGTTATTTCTAGGACTCCTGAAGTTGTAGAAGCTTGTCAACCACGCGCTTTCTGGCCACCACGCCGAATGGTGCTGCGCGAGGCAAAAGGCTATGTGTAACGGGCTCTAAGCCAAACTACCAAAACCCGGTAGTTTACCTTAGAGCCCGTTACACGCCGCCTTCTGACCGCCTCGCTCCGCACACTTACACTAAAACACTTGCGTTAAGCCCCAACTTTATCTATTCTTTAAGTGGGAGAATTAAGCAGAAATGAGGTGATACTAGTGAAAGGAAAACGACGTTTAAAGCGGTCGTCCAACCGGATTTTGACCGGGGTATTGGGCGGAATTGCTGAATACTTTGGAATCGATGCAACGTTGGTTCGGATCATCTTTGTGATATTGACGATTTTTCCGGGACACGTTGTCTTTGGCCTGTTGATTTACCTCTTGTTGACGGTGTTGATTCACGATGACGTTGATACGCAACGGTCTTCGTTTTTCGGCGGGTTTGGCGGTCCGAAGACGGATCAGTCGACGCGTAAGGAACTCCACGATGTCACCGAAGAGGATTCCGATAAAAAGTGAGGTCATTTGAGTGAAATTTTGGCTAAGAATCATCATTAACGCAGTTTTATTTATGGCACTCGCTGGTTTCTTTAAAGCGGATTTTTATGTGTCGAGTGTCTGGGTCGCACTTTTGGCAAGCCTAGTGTTGGCACTTTTAAATGCCGCGGTGAAGCCGATTTTAATGATATTATCGTTACCAATTACGGTAATTACCCTTGGCTTATTTAGTATTGTAATCAATGGTTTGATGTTGCAACTAACGTCGTTTTTTGTTGGGGCGAACTTCCGATTCTCATCGTTTGGCATGTCCATGCTGATTGCCGTTTTGATGTCACTTTGTAACGCCATTTTATCGAGTTACGTTGGGCATCAAGATCGATCGGATTAAAAGCTATTTAACGTGAAAACGTGTTAAACTGGTATCAGCGATTGACGATTTGAAGGAGGGACAGCTTTGGCAGAAAGTGTAACCGTTGCCGATTTAGTCGATAATATTCGTCTAGACGTCTATTACGGCGAGGATTTGTTGGACGACCGGGACATTACCACGAGTGATATCTCACGACCGGGACTTGAATTAACGGGGTATTTTAACTACTACCCAGCTAAGCGGGTTCAACTACTTGGTATCACCGAAACATCCTTTGCAAAGGGCATGTCGCATGATGAGTTGTTAGATGTCATGCGACAAATGTGTCAACCAGAAACACCGGCCTTTGTGATTTCAACGCAATTGGAACCACCTGAGGAACTTTTACAGGCGGCTAAGGAATCTGGGATTCCCATTTTAGGAACTAAGATGACGACGTCGCGGGTGTTGAGTAACATGACCAACTACCTTGAAGGCAAGTTGGCTGAACGCCAGTCACTGCATGGTGTGCTGGTTGATATCTACGGGGTCGGGGTTTTGATTACCGGTGACTCTGGTGTTGGGAAGAGTGAAACGGCGTTGGAACTGGTTAAACGTGGGCACCGGCTGATTGCCGATGACCGTGTTGAAGTCTTCCAACAAGACGAACAGACCCTGGTTGGAGAAGCCCCCGCAATTTTGGCTCATTTGTTGGAGATTCGCGGAATCGGGATCATCGATGTCATGAACCTCTTTGGTGCCGGCGCCGTTCGGAGTGAAACCGATATTGATCTGATCGTTCACCTAGAAGCTTGGTCACCGGATAAGCGGTTTGATCGACTGGGTAACGGCGATGAGACACAAAAGATTTTCGACGTTGTCGTGCCAAAGATTTCGATTCCAGTTAAAACTGGACGGAACTTGGCCATCATCATTGAAGCGGCTGCAATGAACTTCCGGGCGCGCTCAATGGGTTACGATGCAACCAAAGTCTTCGATGAAAACTTGAACCGACTGATTCAACAGAATTCAAAGAAAAATAAGTCAGGTAAAAAAGCTTGATTTTAAATTTAATTCATGGAAAAGTTAAGAGGTGGCACCCTTGCAGGGAATCATGGCAGCGTTAAACCCGATCGCGTTTCATTTGGGCCCCATCGAGGTCCATTGGTACGGGTTGTTTATTGCGAGTGCCGTTATTATTGCGGTGACACTGGCAGTCCGAGAAGGCAAGCGACGCGGCGTTGATCCGGACGATATTTACGATATGATTTTGTGGGCGTTACCCGTTGCAATTATTGCGGCGCGAACGTACTACGTGGCGTTTGAATGGCCTTACTACAGCCAACATCTTGGTGAAATTATTCGAATCTGGGATGGTGGAATCGCGATTTACGGGTCGTTGATCGGGGCAGGACTAGTGGTTTACTTCTTCTGCCGGTCGCGGTTTATCCCAGTTTGGCTGATGCTAGACATTGCAGCGCCAACCGTCATCATGGCCCAAGGAATTGGCCGTTGGGGCAACTTTATGAATCAGGAAGCCTTTGGTCAGATCACCAGTCTGAGCTTTCTACAAGGCCTTCACTTACCCCACTGGCTCATTTCGCAAATGTTAATTGATGGCGCTTACCGGCAACCGACGTTCCTGTACGAATCAACCTGGGACATTCTCGGGTTTATCGTCTTGATGACGTTACGGCACCGCAAGGACCTGTTTAAACAGGGAGAAGTCTTTTTAAGCTATGTCATCTGGTACTCATTCGGTCGCTTCTTCATTGAAGGCATGCGAACGGATAGTTTGATGTTATTTAACACGATTCGTGTATCACAGCTACTTTCAGTTGTTTTATTTGTTGGGGCGATCGCCATTATTGTTTATCGGCGCCGGCTGGGAAGCCAAGTACCGATGTATCTTGATGGCAATCCATTCACTAAAAAAGCCAAATTGGCAAAAAACAAGGAGCGTTAACTATGTCTGAAAAAATTGCAGTTTTAGGCGCAGGTTCATGGGGCAGTATCTTGGCAAACTTGTTAGACGAAAATGGGCACGATGTGGCACTTTGGTCGTACAAACCAGAGCAGGTCGCTGAACTCAACGAAAAGCATACCAACAGCCACTACATTCAGAATTTTACTTTCTCGGATACGCTTAAGGCTTATGCAGATTTGAAGACGGCGTTAACCGGTGCTGAAACGGTGCTATTCGTGGTACCAACGAAGGCGGTTCGATCAGTTGCAGGTGAAGTCAAAGCGGCGTTGGAAGCTCTAAATAGCCGACCAGCTTTGGTTCATGCTAGCAAGGGGATCGAACAAAACACCTACAAGCGCGTTTCCGAAATTTTAGCGGAAGAAATTCCAAGTGCCTACCGGAGTTCGATCACGGTGTTATCAGGCCCAAGTCACGCTGAAGATGTTGCCAAGAAGGATTTGACCTTAGTGACGGCTGCTAGTGCGGACTTAAATGCTGCTAAGCACGTTCAAGACTTATTCATGAACAACTACTTCCGGGTTTACACCAACAGTGATGTGATTGGCGTCGAAATTGCGGCGGCTTTGAAGAACATCATTGCGCTTGGTACTGGGGCGTTGAACGGACTAGGTTACGGCGACAATGCTAAGGCCGCTTTGATGACCCGTGGGTTAGCTGAAATTTCTCGGTTGGGTGCCTCGTTTGGTGCCAACCCACAAACCTTCATTGGCTTAGCCGGTGTCGGTGACATTATCGTAACTGGGACGAGTCAAAACTCACGGAACTACCGGGCGGGTGATGAACTCGGTCGCGGTGAATCGTTGGATGACGTTATCAACCACATGGGCATGGTGATCGAAGGGGTGGCAACCACGAAGTCCGCCTACGAACTTGCCCAACAACGTGGCGTTGATATGCCAATTACGGAAGCCATTTACCAAGTGCTTTACGAAGGCAAGGATATTCGCAAAGCCATCTCCGACCTCATGCAACGTGAAGGCCGGTCCGAATTTTAGGATTCAGGAGACGAAACGCATGAAGAAAGTACGTAAAGCGGTGATTCCAGCTGCTGGTTTGGGCACCCGTTTCTTGCCGGCAACTAAAGCACTGGCGAAGGAAATGCTCCCAATCGTGGACAAACCAACGATTCAGTTTATCGTTGAAGAAGCCCGCCAATCTGGCATCGAAGATATTGTGATCGTTAGCGGGAAGAGCAAGCGCTCGATTGAGGACCACTTTGATTCCAATCCAGAATTGGAAGACAATTTGATTGCCAAGCATAAGACTGAGATGCTGAAGCTGGTTCAAGAGACGACGGACATCAACCTGTATTTTATCCGTCAATCTCACCCACGTGGGTTAGGGGACGCCGTGTTGACGGCGAAGGCCTTTATTGGCAATGAACCGTTTGTCGTGATGTTGGGCGATGACATGATGCATGATCAAGTGCCACTGACCCAACAATTGATCAATAGTTATCAGGAAACGGGTGCATCGACCTTAGCCGTCATGCGAGTACCGCACGAAGATACTGCCAAATACGGCGTGATCGACCCAACCGCAGAAGTTAAGCCGGGACTCTTCAACGTGAAGAACTTTGTCGAAAAGCCAACCCCGGAACAGGCCCCTTCTGATTTAGCAATTATCGGTCGGTACTTGTTCAATCCGGAAATTTTCGACGCGCTGGAACACACGGCCCCTGGTAAGGGCGGCGAGGTGCAGTTAACGGATGCAATTGATCTGTTAAACCGGACACAGCGGGTGTTTGCCCACGAATTCAAGGGCGAACGGCACGATGTTGGCAACAAGTTTGGCTGGTTGAAGACGAATATCGAATACGGCCTGCAACATCCTGAAGTGAAGGATGAATTGCGACAATACCTTGAACAGATCGGCCAGCAGTTACTGGCAGAGGACCAACGCAAGTAGCTGATAGTCAAATTGAATCAGTTGGCTAGTCAAAGTAATAGACAAACTTACAAAAAGATAGTAAAGTAAACATCATTAAATTAAGCACTCAATCAACGGATTGGGTTGTGAAAGGGGAACAAAGATGGCAAAACAGTACGACGTTATTGTGATTGGTGCGGGTCCCGGTGGGATGACCGCAGCCTTATACGCTTCTCGGGCGAACTTGTCCGTTTTGATGCTTGACCGCGGCATTTACGGTGGTCAAATGAACAACACGGCGGCAATCGAGAACTATCCCGGTTTCTCCTCAGTGTTAGGGCCAGATTTGGCACAAAACATGTACCAAGGGGCAACCCAATTTGGGGCTGAATATGCTTACGGCAACGTTGAAGGCGTTACTGATCAAGGTGACGTTAAGATCGTGAAAACCGATTCCGACACGTTTGAAGCCAAAGCCGTTGTGATTGCCACTGGTTCTGAATACCGTAAACTCGGAGTTCCTGGTGAAGAAGCCTATGGTGGCCGGGGTGTGTCGTACTGTGCCGTTTGTGATGGTAACTTCTTTAAGGGTCGTGAAGTCATCGTCGTTGGTGGCGGTGACTCAGCCATTGAAGAAGGCCTCTACCTCACTCAACTTGCCTCCAAGGTAACGGTTATTCACCGTCGCGATCAATTACGCGCGCAAAAGATTTTACAAGACCGCGCATTTGCTAACGACAAGATGAACTTTGTTTGGAACACCAACGTTACCGAAGTTTTAGGTGACGATGACAAGGTGACCGGTGTTAAGATCAAGAACAACCAAACTGGCGAAGAATCAACCATTGATGCTAGTGGGGTCTTCATTTACGTCGGCATTTTACCTAAGACTGACGAATTCGGTGGTCTCGGCATCACTGACGAAATCGGCTGGATCCCAACCGATGGCGAAATGGCAACTAAGGTTCCTGGTATCTACGCGATTGGTGACGTTCGCGCGAAGGACCTTCGCCAAATCACCACTGCAGTCGGCGATGGTGGCATTGCCGGACAACAAGTGTTTAAGTACATCGAAGCTTTGGCTGATAAGCAAAGCGTTAACTAAACAAGAGATGATGAAGCCGTCGTTGCTGTATGTAACGGCGGCTTTTTTGCTGTCGTTTGTGTCCAGCGTAAGTGTGCGGAGCGAGACGGGTTGAGAGCGTAGTGTAAGGGCACTTCGGTGAAAGCGCCCGGGTCTGGCGGTTTTATCGAAGTGCCCTTACATGCAGCTCTCAGTCTCGCGCAGCACCATTCGGCGTGGTGGCCAGAAAACGCGTGGTTGACAAGCTTCTATAACTTCAGGAACCCTGGAAATAACAGCTTAAATGACGCCGAATTTTGTAGCCTGAATGAGCATTTTTCAGTGCGGCTTTGGCGAGCGAAGCGACGACAAACAGCCAGCACTCACCATACACCCAACACTTACGCTGGACACAAGCGATAGCAACTCCTAGGAATGGAAACAAAAATATACAACAGCGACTATCAGTGTTAGAGTTAGACAGACAGTAAAATTAACGGATAAAAGGAGCGGTTAACATGGAAGCTTTAGCGACGCAGTTAAGTCAGCAATTACCCTATGAGGTGCGAGCACTGAGCCATGAAGATGATGCGCAGATTTATGCGCTTCAAAAACAGTATCAGCGGTATTTTGATTTATTTATGGATCATAAGCTAACTCAGCGTGAGGCGACTTCTGATTTAGACGAATTGGCTGCTGAAGCGGCGGTTGCGCAGAAACAGTACTTGGGTTTCTTTGACAAGGGACAGTTAATGGGGACGGTTGATTTGACGATTGATTATCCGCTACCACAATTAGTTTGGTTGGGACAGTATTTTGGAAAACATTTTACAGACGCTCAAGCAGTTGACGGCCGTTCAGGTTCAATTATTCGTTCTAAAAGCGGATAAGGACGGCCAACAATTTTACCAACAATTGGCGTTTGAACCCATTAGCGAAACCCGGACAACCATTGCGGGGGACTGGGTTGACGTGACGATTTATCAACGGAATTTATAACCAAAACGAGGAAAAAACGCATCTCTAGCGAAAGTACGTTCGGTGTGGTAGAATAGACAGACATGTGTGGGGAAGCAACTTAGCTTGCCTACTTTTTGAGTGCGACAATAGTATTGGAGGTTGCGATTAATGATTGAACGTCAGGAAAATCGACCGTTTGAATTGGTCTCGAAGTATCAGCCCACGGGGGACCAACCGGGTGCGATTCAGGAGTTAACGGATGGCATCATTGCGGGTAAAAAAGCCCAGGTTCTACTGGGGGCGACTGGGACCGGTAAGACGTTTACGATTTCAAACGTCATTAAAAACGTCAATAAACCGACGCTGATCTTATCGCATAACAAAACGCTGGTTGGGCAATTGTATGGTGAATTCAAGGAGTTCTTCCCAAATAACGCGGTGGAGTACTTTGTGAGTTACTATGACTATTACCAACCAGAAGCCTATGTCCCATCGAGCGATACGTATATCGAAAAAGATTCATCGGTGAACGATGAAATTGATAAATTACGGCACTCAGCGACCAGTTCACTGCTAGAACGAAACGATGTGATCGTTGTGGCTTCGGTGTCCTCAATCTTTGGTTTGGGGGATCCAACCGAGTATAAGAACCATACCGTTTCATTGCGGGTGGGTGACGAAATCGAGCGCAATGATTTAATGCGTAAATTAGTCGATATTCAATTCGAACGCAACGACATCGATTTTCAACGGGGGCGTTTCCGAGTTCACGGTGACGTGATTGAGATTTTCCCCGCTTCTCGTGACGAACGGGCCTTGCGCGTGGAATTCTTCGGTGATGAAATTGATCGGATTCGGGAAGTGGATGCTTTAACCGGTGAAATTATTGGTGATCGACAACACGTCGCCATCTTCCCGGCGACCCACTTTATGACCAACGATGACATTATGGATAACGCCATTGACGGGATTCAGGCTGAGTTAGACGATCGGTTAAAGGTATTGGAAGGCGAAGGCAAGTTGCTGGAAGCGCAACGGCTCAAGCAACGGACCACGTACGATATCGAAATGTTACGGGAAATGGGCTACACTAACGGGATTGAAAACTATTCTCGTTTCATGGATGGCCGTAAACCTGGTGAACCACCGTACACGTTACTGGATTTCTTCCCTGATGACTTCTTATTAGTTGTCGACGAATCTCACGTAACGATGCCACAGGTTCGTGGGATGTACAATGGTGACCGTTCCCGGAAACAACAATTAGTTGATTACGGGTTCCGGTTGCCAAGCGCGCTGGATAACCGGCCACTCAAACTGAATGAATTTGAACAACACGTGAACCAAGTCGTGTACATGTCCGCCACGCCTGGGGATTACGAAATGGCGCAAACCGATGACGTCATCGAACAGATCATTCGGCCGACGGGCTTGCTGGATCCGACCGTTGAAGTGCGGCCAATTATGGGCCAAATGGATGACTTGGTTGGTGAGATCAACAAGCGAATTGATGCGGACGAACGGGTATTTGTCACCACGTTAACAAAGAAGATGTCCGAAGATTTGACCGACTACTTGAAGGATCTGGGAATCAAGGTGGCTTACCTGCACAGTGATATCAAGACCTTGGAGCGAACGGAAATTATCCGGGATCTGCGGTTAGGCAAATACGACGTATTAGTCGGTATCAACTTGTTGCGTGAAGGCATCGACGTCCCAGAAGTGTCCTTGGTCGCTATTCTGGATGCGGATAAGGAAGGCTTCTTGCGTAACGAACGGTCGCTGATCCAAACAATGGGTCGGGCTGCTCGGAACGAACACGGGGCGGTTATTATGTATGCCGACCACGTGACTGATTCGATGCAACGTGCGATGGATGAAACGGCCCGTCGTCGTGAGATTCAAACCAAGTACAACACTGAACACGGCATTACACCGAAGACCATTAAGAAGGAAATTCGTGACCTGATCAGTGTCACGAAGCCAGCTGGTGACAGTGGCGAAAAGGATGATTTCGTGGAGAGCGATTTCGAATCCATGACCCACGAAGAACAGTTGGATATGATTGGCAAACTTGAAAACGAAATGCGGGCGGCGGCTAAGAAGCTGGACTTCGAACACGCAGCCACACTTCGCGATACCGTACTAGAACTGAAAGCACAGTTGGATTAGGACAGGGGGATCATTTTTGGCTAACGACTATATTGATATTCACGGGGCGCGTGCCCATAACTTGAAAAACATTAACGTTAAGATACCGAAGAATAAGTTGGTTGTTGTGACGGGTCTATCAGGGTCAGGAAAGAGTTCCCTGGCGTTTGATACGCTATACGCTGAAGGCCAACGGCGCTACGTCCAAAGTCTTTCGGCGTATGCACGTCAATTCTTGGGTCAGATGGATAAACCAGACGTCGATTCGATCGATGGCCTATCACCGGCAATTTCAATTGACCAAAAGACCACGTCAAAGAACCCCCGGTCAACGGTCGGAACGGTGACGGAAATCAACGATTACTTACGGTTGTTGTGGGCTCGAGTTGGGACACCAATTTGCCCTAACGATGGCACCGAAATTACCAGTCAAACCGTTGAACAAATGGTTGATAAGGTGTTGGCGTTACCCGAACGCACGAAGTTGCAGATTTTATCACCAATCGTGCGGGAGAAGAAGGGCCAACACAAGAAAGTCTTCGATAAGATCAAGCGTGAAGGCTTCGTACGGGTTCGCATCGATGGTGAAGTTCACGATGTTGATGAGGACATTGAACTCACTAAGAATCAGATGCACTCGATCGACATTGTGGTGGACCGAATCGTGGTTAAAGATGGCATCCGCTCACGGCTATTCGATTCCTTCGAAGCTGCGTTACGGTTGAGTGGTGGCTACGCGGTCGCTGATTTGATTGGTGGTGAACCGATTCTTTTCTCTGAACACTACGCCTGCCCAATTTGTGGCTTTACGGTCGGCGAATTGGAACCCCGCTTGTTCTCATTCAACGCGCCATTTGGGGCCTGTCCAGATTGTGACGGGTTAGGGATGAAGCTGGAAGTCGATCCAGACTTGATCGTGCCCGATGACAGTCTTACCTTGGCCGAAGGGGCCTTGGCACCATGGAATTCGAGTTCCAAATACTACCCTGAAATGTTACGGCAAGCCTGTGAGCAAGCCGGTATTTCGATGGATACGCCTTGGAAGGAACTATCTAAGGAGGACCGCAACTTTGTGCTGTTTGGCTCGAAGGGCAAGTCACTACATTTCCGCTTAGATAGTGACTTTGGTGGTGTTCGGGAAACGGATGCGCCCTTTGAAGGGGTGATCAATAACGTTGATCGTCGTTATCACAGTGGTTCCGATTTTACGCAAGGCCAAATGCAACAGTACTTCCGGGAACTGACCTGTCAAACTTGTCATGGTTACCGGTTGAACCGGAAGGCCTTAGCAGTTAAAGTTGGCGGTCACCACATTGGGGAAGTTTCTGATTTGGCCATTGGTAAGGAACTGCCATTCTTTGATGACCTTCAATTTAGCGAACAAAACGAAACCATTGCGCGGCCAATCCTGAAAGAAATTCGGGATCGGTTGACGTTCTTGGAAAACGTTGGTTTGGACTACTTGACGTTAAGTCGGGCCGCCCGAACGCTGTCTGGTGGGGAAGCCCAACGGATTCGGTTGGCAACGCAAATCGGGTCAAACTTATCCGGGGTGCTGTACATCTTGGATGAACCCTCAATTGGGTTGCATCAACGGGATAATGACCGCTTGATTGCCTCATTGAAGAAGATGCGTGATCTGGGCAACACCTTGATCGTGGTCGAACACGATGAGGACACCATGTTGGCGGCGGACTACTTGATCGATATTGGACCAGGGGCCGGTGAGCATGGTGGCGAGGTCATGGCGGCTGGGACGCCTAAGCAGGTTGTGAAGACCAAGAAGTCGTTGACCGGGCAGTATTTGGCCGGTAAGAAGTTCGTACCGATTCCAGAAACCCGTCGTCAAGGCAACGGCAAGAAGATTCGGATCACCGGGGCGGCAGAAAATAACCTGAAGGATATCACCGTTGATTTTCCACTGGGTGAATTTGTAGTCGTCACGGGGGTTTCCGGTTCCGGAAAGTCCACGCTGGTCAACACCATTTTGAAACGGGTGCTGGCGCAAAAAATCAACCGCAATTCTGAGAAACCGGGTAAATACAAATCAGTCAGCGGTATCAAAAATATTGAAAAGATCGTCGACATCGACCAAAGTCCAATTGGTCGGACGCCACGGAGTAACCCGGCAACGTATACCGGCGTCTTTGATGATATTCGCGGGTTGTTTGCCCAAACCAGTGAAGCCAAGCTACGCGGTTACCAAAAGGGTCGCTTTAGCTTCAACGTGAAGGGTGGCCGTTGTGAGGCCTGTCACGGTGACGGGATTTTGAAGATCGAAATGAACTTTTTGCCCGACGTTTACGTGCCATGTGAAGTTTGTCATGGTAACCGGTATAACTCAGAAACGCTGGAAGTTGAGTACAAAGGCAAGAACATCGCCGAAGTGCTGAACATGACGGTGGATCAAGCACTGGACTTCTTTAGTGCAATTCCTAAGATCACCCGGAAGCTGCAAACAATTCACGATGTTGGCTTGGGCTACGTGTCACTTGGCCAATCCGCTACGACCTTGTCTGGTGGGGAAGCCCAACGGATGAAGTTAGCGTCAGAATTGCAGAAGCGTTCCGACGGGAAGAACTTCTACATTTTAGACGAACCAACGACTGGGTTACACGTTGATGATATTAAGCGCCTGTTAGACGTGCTTCACCGACTGGTGGATAACGGCAACACCGTGTTGATCATCGAACATAACTTAGATGTCATTAAGACCGCCGACCACCTGATCGACTTAGGGCCTGAAGGTGGCGATGGTGGTGGCCAAGTGGTCGCTACTGGAACCCCTGAAGAACTAGCTCAGGTGAAGGAAAGTTACACCGGTCATTATCTGGCACCGATTCTTGAACGGGATCGGCAGCGGATGGCGGCACAACAAAAGTAATGATTTGAACAGTAAGCATCATGATGGTCTGTGAGGGCGGTCATGGTGCTTTTTTTGTGGTCTAAATTGATTTATCAAGCCTAGTTTCACATGACAGCACTATGAATCCAGAACTATACGGCAAGTGAAATTGGGCTACGTTTAATGAATAGTGTTTTAAAATTGGCCAACAAAGATGTAAATGTGTGATAAATGTAACAGAAACGTAATTTTAAACGCTGGTATTTTTACAATTTAGCACTATAATTTACCTTGGAGCATACTTAAATTTACCACTTTTATATATCGTGAATTGTATGAAAAATGCTAACTTGAATCGAGCGACGGGAAACTGGATTTAATGGGGGACTAACTTACGTTTAGGAAGCGCTTAAATGGGATTGAGCGCGAGTAACTTAGTAAAGTTAAACAATTGAATAACCACTCATTAACACTAGGGGACCATTGTTCGCAATACGGAGGGGTAACAATGGGGAAGTTAAGTCATTGTAATCATCATTTGGAGAAGGATCTTGCAACTAAAACGGAGCGTTTTAAGCTTTATAAGGCAGGCAAACTCTGGCTTGTTGCCGGTGTCGCAACGTTTTCGTTTGGTTTGGCCCAGTTGGGTGTGACGGTGGATGCCCATGCTGATGTGGCGCCAACCGATACAACGGATGTGTCAGGACAAGCAACGAGGAGTCAAACGATTCAACAAAAAGAAGTGGCGTTGTCGGCTAATTCGGCAACGTCTAATACTGCTACTTCGGGTACAGTAGCGACAACGTCGAGTTCAGCGGCTGAGACTGTCGGTGATGGTTCGAATGCGACTAATAGTAACGTAACGACGGGTGAAACCGGAGCGACCGAAACGACTACGACAGAACCGACCGCAGCTGATAAAACTGCAACCGATGTACCATCGGTCGAGGTACCGGCAACGCTTGATGATTCAGATGTAACGACTAAAACAGTTTCAAGTGAAGAGACACAGGCGACGAACGCCAGTGCCTCTAATTCGAGTACCAACAATGTTGTGAGGTATAAGAATCAGATAGGGGCAGTCTCAACGGATGGCACATCAACGGCCACTGATACGACCGGTACGACTGATGGTACAACGGCAGATGGTACGACCACGGCAACCACAGCTACTGATAAGCTGCCGGCTGGGTTCTCGGTTTCGGATCCAGATTATGCGGCAGGGACTTATGCGGCTTCGGTAAAGGATACTGGCGATCAGTATACCTATTTTGAAGTATCAAAAGGGAGCTATGATCTTGCCCTTTCAACAGACCGGGATACGGCTTCGAAAACTTATGTGACTGTGGCTCAGAAGACTGCTGATGCTTGGAAAGTACTTTCTACCCAAGATATTACAGAAAAAAGTAAGTATACCGATTCAACTACGGGGCTGACCGTCCACAATGACGAGAGTAGTGTCTATGTGCTATCAACCGTGGGAACGTATCAAATTGTAACGAACGTTTTTGGTTACCTCGATGGTGAATATAAAGCAGGCACCACAACCTTGACAAGCTGGAGTGGCGATGCGGTTTTAAAACCAATCCAGCAAACACAAACGACTAATTATGTTGACCAAAACGGCAATCAAATTGCGGATTCAGTTCAAATGACGGGCTTATCAGGTCAAAAATACACGACGGAACCGTCGACAGAAATTACGGGTTACGATCCCACAGCAAGTGCTAACGCTGATGGTTACATGTCACCATTTGTGGAAAACGACCAAACGATGACTGAAGTACTTTATAAATCAGGTGATGGTGCCAAGTGGGGGACATTGACGTATACGGTTAGTGACGTAAACGCTGGGACAATCGATTGGAAATTTATAGATGCTACCAATGGTGCAAATTATAAGGGTACCTTGACATATGATATCGCAACTGGAAAGCCAGGAGCTGCTGGCGCCTTTCCATCCTATCAGGTTGTCAACCCTTATATTCCACAAACGACAACCATCACCTACACTTATGATGCTACTAAAGTCGGAGTGAACGTCAAATACTTTGATGATACAGCCGGCAAAGAAATTAGTAAAACACAGATAAGTGAAACACAGATATATGGTAAATTTAACGAAGCAATTTCGATTACGCCCATTGCGATTACCGGCTACACATACAACCAAGACTACGCTGCAACCGCAACGGACAACGCTACTAGCTACACGGTCACATCACTTGCAAATGATAACACGGTGACATTGCACTACACTGCTAATCCGGAAACATTGGTGATCAAGCACGTTGATGAAGATGGTAACGAGATTGCGACTGCTGATGACCAGACAGTGACGTCAACATATAACACAGAAGTTCAACTGACTGAGGTTGATCAAAATTACAACATTACCGGCTATGAATTAGCTACTGATATGCCAAGAACCTACAAAATGGTTGATGGCGAAAACGTTGTTACCTTGAGCTACATCCAGCAGCAACCAATCACAGTCAACTATGTCGACCAAGCAGGACAAGCCATTGATCAAACGCTAATCACCAATCCAGAAACGTCATTAGCCGGAATCGTTGGTGAAACGGTATCCGTGCCAAGTCCAACTATCACGGGTTACACGGCTTATGCCACGAACCCAACCAATTACACGGTCATCGATGGCGATAACGCAATTACGTTAAAATACGTCAAAACGAAAGTTACCGTTTCGGTAGACGGCGATGGTAATGTTGTCGATGGTAATGGTAACAAAATTACGGCCGGCACTGCGGTAGATGGTAGTCAAGGGACTGATGCCCCGGTTTGGCCAACTAGTTTAACGGATGATGGTTTGACGGGTAATGATCAAAACACGAATCCGGATGTGAATAAAGATGATTTGGATCGGGCGATTCGGGAAACGGTTTATACGTTGGATCAGACGGGGAAAGTGATTCTACCGTCCAATGTTTGGGTCTACTTTACGCGAACGGCAACCGTTGATTTTTCTAACCCGGATAAGCCAACTGTCAGTTTTGGTGATTGGACGGCAACGGCTGGTCCCCAAACTGTAGCGGATGCAACAGGAACTGATTTCCAGCCAGCACTTGATTATGAACTTGCGCAAGATGTTACGGATAAGGCGGGTCAATCTTGGTACCTTTTTGACGCAACTGGGAAGGCATTGACCCCAGTTGCCTTAACGCGTGATGGCCAAACACTTTCAGGATTAGCTGCCCAACAAGTCACCTCCGACAGCAAGGATTCAACCTTCTATATTGTCTTTACCAACGATAAAACGTTCACCCGAACGATCAATTACGTCAACCAAGCGGATCAAAGTGTTGTTGCCGATAAGGTCACCCAAACGGTTACCTATCATCAAATTCCAACGTTAACCGTCACTGCAGGCACCCCAACAGTAACGTTAGGCAACTGGACGACGACGGCTGCCGACTTTGCGGCGGTTGATTCGCCGACAGTAACTGGTTTATACGCATTGACGCAAACAACGCCAGCTGAAACGACAGATCCAGCCACGAGCGCTGCAACTGAATCCGTAACGGTGACTTACGTTGCGGGCCAGCAAACGGTCACGATTAACTACGTCGGGTTGCCGGATGCTTTGAAACCAACTCAAACGAGTATCAGTGGTGATACTGGAACGACCACGACATTGACGCCAACTGAGGTCACTGGTTATCAGGCGGATGCTAAGCAATATGATGTTAGTTTTGCGGTTGGTGAAAATGGCACACTTGTGACACCAAGTATCACAGTGACTTACGTGGTAGCAACTCACGGCTATACCATCACACCCGTAACAGAAGACAACGTTGAGATTGGAGCGCCGCTTGACGAACAGGGGACGACCGCCACGACCATTAGTGATGGTGATTACCCAGATGTTGAAGGTTATACGGTTGAGCCGGGCCAGAATTTGACGGTACCAGCCGGGGATACCCCAATCTCAGTCATTTATACGCCAAATACAGTCACGCAGAAGATAACCATTCCAAGTACAACGCAAAAGGGTGACGGAACAGTCATCGATGAGACGCCGGTTGAAGTTGAGGTAACTGGTAAAACAGGCGAAGCAGTGTCTATTACGGTACCACCAAAAACGGGTTATACAACCAAACCAACAACGATAACGGGAACGGTCAATCCGAATGGGACGATTACGATTCCGGACACAACGACGATCACGTATGAACCAAAGACAGCAACGCAAACAATTTCAATTCCAAGTACAACGGAAGATAGCGATGGCAATCCGACTGATAGGACGCCCGTTACTGTTGGTGTCACAGGTAAAACTGGTGATCAAGTTCCGATTACGGTACCAACTAAAACGGGCTATACCCCAAGTCAATCGACGGTGATGGGAACGGTCAATCCGGATGGCACGATTACGATTCCGGATGAGACGACAATCGTCTACACACCAAATCCAGTCAAACAGACCATTCCGGTGCCAAGCACGACGGAAAATAGTAGTGGAAAAGTTATCGATGACACACCAGTTAATGTCGAGGTTGTCGGAAAAACGGGTGATGCAGTTTCCGTTACGGTACCGCCAAAGGCCGGTTATACACCAGAACAAGCAACGATTCCGGCGACAATTAATGATGATGGTACCGTCACGATTCCAGCCGATACGACAATAACGTATCAGCCAAATACGGTCACCCAAACCGTGACGATTCCAACTGAGACGGCGGATAGTGACGGGACAATCACCGAAGACACCACACCATTCACAATTAAAAAAACCGGTAAAACGGGCGATTCGGTTGAAATTACGTTGCCAATGAGGGATGGCTATACGACGACCACGCCGGTAATCACAGCAACAGTTGAGCCAGATGGGACGATTAAGGTTCCGGATGGGACTAAGGTCACGTATACGCCAGTTGAGGTCACCCAAACCGTGACGATTCCAACTGCAACGGAGGGTGTTGACGGGACAATCACCGATGATGCCAAACCATTTACCGTTGAAGAAACTGGTAAAACGGGTGATGCTATTGAAATTACGTTGCCACCGAAGGCCGGCTATACACCAGATCACGCAACTGTCACAGCAACTGTTAATGATGATGGCACCATCACGATTCCTGAAGATGAAACGGTAACCTATGCACGAAATACGGTCACTCAACTGGTGACGATTCCAACCGCTACAAAAGGTAGTGACGGAACAATTACCGATGATGCTAAACCATTTACCATTGAAGAAACCGGTAAAACGGGTGATGCGATTGAAATCACGGTACCATCAAGAGATGGTTATACAACAGCTCCCGCAACTGTTGTGGCAACGGTTACGCCAGATGGGACCATCGCAATTCCAACTGATACTAAGGTGACCTATACACCAAAAGAGACCACAACGACAGTTTCAATTCCAAGTACGACGCAAGATGGTGACGGCGCAACAACTGATAAAACGCCGATTAGCGTTAAGGTAACTGGTAAGACTGGTGAAGAAGTGCCAATCGCAGTACCAGAAAAGCCTGGTTATATTGCAAGTCAAACATCAGTGACTGGAACAGTCAAACCAGATGGAACGATTTCAATTCCAGAGGAGACCACGATTACCTATACACCAAAGGAAGTTACCAATACAGTCACTGTTCCAACTGCTACGGAGGGGAACGATGGAATCGTCACCGAAGATACCACACCATTTACCGTTGAAAAGACTGGTAAAACGGGTGATTCTATTGAAGTTACGTTGCCACCAAAAGCGGGGTATACGCCAGATCAAGCAACCGTTACGGCAACCGTTAATGATGACGGCACCATCACAATTCCTAAAGATGAAACGGTAACGTATGAACGAAATACGGTCACCAAAACCGTGACGATTCCAACTGAGACGGTAGGTAGTGACGGGACAATTACTGATGATGACAAACCATTTACCATTGAAGAAACCGGTAAAACGGGTGACGCTATCGAAATTACGCTACCACCAAGAGATGGTTATACAACAGCTCCCGCAACTGTTACGGCAACGGTTACGCCAGATGGGACCATCACGATTCCAACTGATACTAAGGTGACCTATACACCAAAAGAATTTACCGATACGGTTACGATTCCAAGTACGACACAAGATGGTGGCGGCGCAACAACTGATGAAACGCCAATCAGCGTTGAGGTAACGGGGAAGACCGGTGAAGAAGTGCCAATCGCAGTACCAGAAAAGCCCGGTTATACCGCAAGCCAAACGTCAGTGATAGGAACGGTCAACCCAGATGGGACGATTTCAATTTCTGAGAAGACGACTATCACGTACACGCCAAATTCAGTAACAAACACAGTTTCAATTCCAAGTACGACTCCAGGCAGCGATGGTGGTCCAGCTGATACAACACCAGTAGTTAGTGATCCAATTACCGGCCATACGGGTGATGTTGTCACTGTAGATGTGCCAACTAAAACGGGTTACACCCCAAGTCAAACGACAGTGACCGGTACGATCAACCCAGATGGCACAATTACGACAACTGAAACAGTGACGTACACGCCAAATACAGTCACCGGTAGTATCGTCATTCCAACGACTACGAAGGGTGGTAACACCCTCCCGACAACGAATGGAAGTTTTACAAGTACGCCAGTCACTGGTGTTACTGGAGATACAGTGACGGTAGCTGTCGAGGACAAACCAGGCTACACTCAAGATAAAACGACAGTGACCGGTACGATCAACCCAGATGGCACGATTACCACGACCGAAAAAGTAACGTACACACCAAATTCAGTTACGAAGACAGTTGCCATTCCAAGCACAACGTTCAAGGATAATAAGACAACGGTCGATAATAATGATCCGGTAACGAGTGCGGAAGTTACTGGTGTGACGGGTGATAACGTGACGATTGCTGTTCCGGACAAACCAGGCTATACCGCAAATAAAACAATGGTAACTGGTGTTGTGAACCCTAATGGCACGATCACAACGACCGAAAAAGTGACGTACACACCAAATTCAGTTACTAGCACAATTACAATTCCAAGTACCACGCCTGGTAACGATGGCGGCCCAGATGA
Source organism: Secundilactobacillus muriivasis (assembly GCF_054785195.1). Classification (NCBI taxonomy): domain Bacteria; kingdom Bacillati; phylum Bacillota; class Bacilli; order Lactobacillales; family Lactobacillaceae; genus Secundilactobacillus; species Secundilactobacillus muriivasis. The sequence continues at coordinate 85,156 of NZ_BAABMI010000009.1, forward strand.
TACAACGCCAGTGGTGAGTGATCCAGTTACTGGTTTCACGGGCGAAACTGTAACGGTTGATGTTCCAGCTAAAGCAGGTTACACACCAAGTCAAACGACAGTGACCGGTACGGTGAACCCAGATGGCACCATCACGACAACGGACAAGGTAACCTACACGCCAAACACAGTTAACAAGACAGTTTCAATCCCAAGTAATACGTTGAATGGTGATGATACAGTTCGAAATGATGATCCAGTAACGAGTGCTGAGGTAACTGGGAAGACCGGCGATCATGTTACGGTACCGGTGCCAACCAAGGAAGGTTACACGCCAAATAAAACAACTGTTACAGGTGTAGTTAATCCAGATGGGACGATTACAACCACAGAGATAGTTGAATATACGCCAACTGCAACTAGGGGCACGGTTACAATTCCAAGCACAACGCTCGATGGCGAGGGTGACACGATTGATACGAACCCAGTCAAAAGTACACCAGTTAACGGTGTGACCGGCGATAAAGTCACGGTACCAGTGCCAACCAAGGAAGGTTACACGTCAGACAAAACAACTGTTACTGGTGTAGTTAATCCAGATGGAAC